>JANOUM010000841.1:0-11231 GCA_031416855.1 Rhodoferax sp.
CAACCAGAATGTCGACATTGGCCGCACCACACGTTGATTCACTATGGTCGGAATGGACTTCACTTTGGGTAATTCGATTTCAGATGGAAAGGACAAGAGACTGCCGGAGCAAATAGGCCGCAAAGCCAATGTCGGGCAAGCTGCGGGATACGAATTGAAGTTGCGACATTGTGACGCACTCCTTTTCCACACCACCCGGCGTGCGGGTCCAGCACTAGGCGGCTCGAGAAGTTGGGGGGCGCTCTTTGCCTCGTTTACCGTCGCCCCCATGCAGTTGCGCTTCACTTCGCTCACTGTAAGCAGTTCGCTCGGGAGGACTTTCACCTCCAGGAGTGCGCCCATGCTGAACGCACGAAAAAAAGCCCCGCAAGGCGGGGCATTCTCAGGCTACATCGTGGCGGACGCGGACATCACTTGCAACTTGCTGGCAAATAGTTGGAGCCCATAAGCAAAGTTACGCTACCAGCAACTGGCGCAGCGGAACAAACCCAGACCACCTGGCCGTTAGCCGCCAACGTGCCAACGAAATGCACACCAGCACCAGCGATCTTGCTGTCCCCTTGAGCAATCGCGGTGATCGTCCCTGTGCTGCCGCTGCCAGTGTAGCCAACCGATGCGACAAATTTCGATGCCTGAGTCGTGACTGCAATACTTGCCGAATCCATTGTGCCATTGGACTGTGCGGCTTCAGCCACTGCGACCTTCGCCGAGGACGCCGCCAATATCACTTCCGACACCTTGGCGCGAACCGTGTAATCCTGGTACGCCGGCAACGCGACGGCCGCCAAGATACCAATGATCGCCACAACGATCATCAATTCGATCAGGGTAAAACCTTTTTGCATGGAACGGTTCATCAATAACTCCTAGGGTTGAAAAGAATGGGCTGGCAGGAGCAACACATTCAGCAGTTTCCATGCCAAGCCGCAAATTGACTCCAAAAGGTCAGGGTTGCGCATTCAGGGGCTGCTTTGTCGCCAATTACTACTGTGGCGACATTCAAACAACTAGGCGCGACATTTATGTCACGCCAAATAGGTCACTTGATGCAGACCTGCCTGACCATTTTGATGTCGGTAAGCCCCATCATGACTTTCTCCATACCGTCCATCTTCAATGTACGCATGCCACCTTCCACCGCTTCGGCAAACAGTTCGGCCACACGGGAGCGTTCCTGGATCAGTTTCTTGACCGGGTCGTCCGCAATGAGAAGCTCGTGCAGGCCGATCCGGCCCTTGTAACCGGTCTTGTTGCATTTGTCGCAACCAACTGCACGGTAAAAACGCAGATGGCCATCGCTGCCATACGCCTTGACCCAACCGGCCACGAGTTTGCGGCTTTCCTCGGTGTAGTCGGCTTTCCACGCTTTGGAGTGGCGCAGTTCCTCGGAGTACTCCACGGCAAACAAGCGCAGTTCCTCCGCTTCCGGCACGTACGACTCCTTGCAGTCGCAGAGTTTTTTGGCCAGGCGCTGGGCCAGGATGCCCAGCAATGCGTCGGCAAAATTGAACGGGTCCATGCCCATGTCCATGAGGCGGGTAATGGACTCCGGGGCAGAGTTGGTGTGCAGCGTTGAGAAAACCAGGTGCCCGGTCAGGGAGGCCTCGATACCCATGGAAACGGTTTCCTTGTCGCGTGACTCTCCGACCATGATGATGTCGGGGTCGGCGCGCAAAAAGGCGCGCATGACAAGAGCAAAGTCGATGCCGGCCTTCTTGTTGATCTGGACCTGGCGCAAGCCCTTCTGTGTGATTTCCACTGGGTCTTCAGCGGTCCAGATCTTGGTGTCCGGGGTATTGAGAAACTTGAGGATCGAGTGCAAGGTGGTTGTTTTGCCGGAGCCAGTCGGCCCGCAAACGTAAAAAAGCCCGTAGGGTTTGGTGACTGTCCTCTCCAACCGATCCTTGTTGTGCTGCGTCAGTCCCAGTTTATCCAGAGGAATGGGTTCGCCGGCAGCCAGAATCCGCATCACGACATCCTCGACGCCACCTGCAGTCGGTATCGTGGCCACCCGCAATTCGATATCCAGTGGGCCGTACTTCTTGAACTTGATCTTGCCGTCCTGCGGCTTGCGACGCTCGGAAATATCGAGGTCGCACATGATCTTCAGGCGCGTGACCATCGCCTGGCGGAAGTGCGCCGGCACTTCGATGTAGGGGATCAGCGTGCCGTCGATCCGAAACCGGATGCCGGTCTTGAACTTGCCCGGCATGGGTTCGATATGGATGTCGGACGCCTTCTGGCTGTTTGCGTCGATGATGACCTTGTTGACGAACTTGACCAGTTCGTTGTCGGCTGCGGCCGATTCCAGCGAGTCGTCGTTGATGCCATCGTCGATCGGGCCACCGTCCATCTCGGCCAGCAACTGGTCGATGGAGCCGCCTTCGACGTCAACACCATACAACTGGCCCAGTGTCTCCCGGAATTCGGTAAGCGTCGTGACACGATAGGCAAACTTGTTGATGCGCGGAAGCACCTGCGGTACCACCCGTGCACCGCGCACGGCTTCGGGGTCGACACACATGATGACCAGGCCTTCGGGGGACTCCTCCAGTGGAATCCAGCCTTGCTCTTCGATGAACTCGCGCTTCAAAGGGCCATGCAGCATCTCGGAGCGGATGCGCCCGGCATTGAACGGCTCATAGGGAACACCGAAGAACTTGGACAACGAGGGGCCGATCTGTGCCGAGCGGATCTTGAAGTTCGCCATCAGGACGTGTTCCACCGACTTGCCCTCGGTGCGCGCCTCACCGACGCAACGCTCCAGTTCGGTCTCGGAAATCACACCATCGGCCACCAGACCATCGAACTTGGTGGCCTTGTGCTTGGCCGCCTCGGCGGCCCGTTGCATGCGCTGACGAATGGCGGTGGCCAGCGTCTTGCACAACTGCGCCACGCCTTCCACGTCGAGCACGCCGAAGGGCTGGTCGCTCTTGTTGTTGATGATCTGGAGCACGCCATGCAGCACATCACCGTCCAGGATCGGGGCCACCAGCATTTGCCGGGTGCGATAGCCCGATCGTTTGTCCACCTCCTTGAGGAAGGTCAGGGCGGGATGAATCTGCTTGAGCGCGTCGTCGTCGTAGACATCAGCCAGATTGAGCTGCTGGCGGCTGAAAGCGGCGTAACCAGCCAGGCTCTGGGGCGAGATGGGCAGCTTGAGATCACGGCTGCTGTTGAGCCCGGTCTTGACCTTGGACACGATCGCGGTACGGTCGTCGTTGACGGCATACAGGGTCAGGCGATCCGCATTGAGCAGCTTGCAGATGTCCTGGCTCGCCTCAAGCATGATCTGCTCAAGGTTCTCGGTATCGTGGATGCGCGCGGTGACGTTGTGCAACTGTTTGTAGAACAAGGCCTCGAAGGTGACGCCGCGCTTCTCCGGTGGCAACTTCTGGTTTTCAAAGAACGTCTGTTCCGCAGACTTTTCAGGCGCGGCAGCCTTCAGGATGGCGTTCATGTGCAAGCCTCCATGCCGCAGGCTGCCCCGCAGGCACATGCTGGCGGCCCTTCAGTGCTGCTCAGGACCACTCCGCGCAACGCTCTGCGGTGTTGGGCAACTTCGGGCGGCCGCGCGCTACTTATTGGCGTACCTTCGTGCTGCGCACGACGAGATCCGCACTTGGGGCGGCCCGGCGTGCTCATAGGTCAAATACCTGCCCTGCCCGCAACCAACGGATGTCGTGTGTGACATTCGGCCCCGAAACGGAAGTCTGGTCGAACTGCTGGATCTCGGCCATGATCAGGTCGGTCTCGGCCGGCTTGGTATGCGTGATGTAGATCGGGAAGTGCTGCGTCTTGGCAATGCAGTCCAACTCTTGCGCCAAAACCATCGGGGACAGATGCAGGCTCAGCTTGGCAAGGTCCTTCTCGCGGTTGCTGAAGGCTGTCTCGATCACCAGCATGGCCACATTGAGCTGGTTGACCCGCTCCCAGAACGCCGGATTGCGTTCGGTATCCCCGGAAAACACCCAGCAACCGGTACCGGCGGTGATCGCGTAGCCAACCGCGGGGACGGTATGGACCGCAGGCAGCACCTCCAGCAACTTGCGGTTGATCTGCAGGGTTTGCCCAGTGTGGATCTCGTGAAAACTGATGAACGGCGCCTGCGGCGTGGGAATACGACTGAAATCGGGCCAGATCACGTCGTTGAAGATATGCGCCTTCAACGCTGCGATCGTGCCTGCCAGGGCATGTATCTGCAGCGGCTTGTCGCGCCGGGCTGCCACGGCATCGACCATTAGAGGCAACGCGGCAACATGGTCAAGATGGGAATGGGTGAGGAACACATGGTCCACACAACGCATTTCGTCCAGGGTGAGGTCGCCAACACCGGTGCCGGCATCGATCAGGATGTCCCCGTCGATCAAAAAGGACGTGGTACGGCAGTCTTTGGCAATAGCGCCGGAACAGCCCAACACGCGCACTTTCATGGAGACCCCTTATTTCGTTTCGAAATTGGTGGCACCGTCCCATTCGAGATCAAATGGAAGCATCCGCATGGAGGCTACACGATCCGAATAGATGTGGTACAGGTACTTTTTGGCATTCATGCGTAGCAAGTTCATCATCAGCACATCGCACTGATCCCAATCCTGGGCGCGATAGGCCCTGAGGAAACTCGCCCAGGTCTTGAGTTCCGCCTCAGTTTCGGCTCCCATGCGATTGGCCGGCGCCACGGGCCAGAAAATCACGACCGCCTGCTCCTTGCCCTTGACCCGTACACGGTCGAGCTCCTGCCAGCCGTATTCCGGTGCCAGCTTGCGGGTGGCCTCGCTGACGACGATGTCCACGCCGTAGACCTTGGACAAGCCCTCCAGCCGTGAGCCGAGATTCACCGCATCACCAATGACGGTATAACTTTGGCGGATGTTGGAGCCCATGTCGCCCACACACATGTTGCCCGTATTGCAACCAATGCCGATACCGATTTCGGGCATGCCTTTGGCCCGGTGCTCCTCGTTCAGACTGCGTATCGAATTGGCCATTTCGAGCGCCGACTTGACGGCCAAATGGGCATGGTCAGGCGTTTCAACAGGTGCACCCCAAAACGCCATGACACAGTCGCCCATGTACTTGTCGATTGTGCCGCGGTTGGCCCGTATCACTCCCGTCAACCGGCTAAATACCTGGTTCAGCAGCACCTGCAGCTGTATGGGCTCCATTTGCTCCGACAGTTTGGTGAAACCGCGCATGTCGCAGAACATGACTGTCATTTGCCGGTTGGTGGCCTGCATGCTGTAGCTGGCCGGGTCCTTGACCATCTCGTCCACCAGTTCCGGCGGCACGTAGGTTCCGAACAGGTTCGCCAATTCGCGCTTGGAGCGGCTTTCGACGAAATAGCCGTAACTCATGTTGAGCGCAAATGCGGTGATGGCCATGGTCAACGCCCCGGCCAGTGGCAGCACCAGGCCGAACCCGAGATACATCCACAAGTTCAGGCCAGCCACCACCGCCACGACCAGCACACTCAGCAACACCGCCCGAGCCGCCGTGACCAAGGGCAGGGCAAATGCAAGCAGCAGCCCGGCCATGGCCAGCACCACCACGTCATAACCGATCGCGTAATCGGGTTTGACCAGAACCTTGCCGTCCAACAAGCCTGAAATCACATTTGCGTGTGCCTCGACGCCGGGGTAGATTTCGCCGACCGGAGTAACCCGCAAATCCTGCAAGCCTGGCGCGGTGGTGCCCACCAGCACGATCTTGTCCTTCAGGGTGCCGGCTGGGATCGCCTTGGAGATCAGATCGGCCGCTGACACATACCGAAACGACCCGCCGTTGGGGCTGCCGTAACCGCGAAATGGGACCAGCGCAGAAACCCGCTCGTCGACTGGAATTGCGAGTGTCTTTGCCCCCAGTTTCAACTGGATGCTGTCCAAGCCCTGGTAGCTCCGGCTCAGGAATCGCTCCCTGGGAAAACCAGGTGCCACCGTCGGCGAACCGGCAAGCATGCGGAACATGGCCAACGACAGCGACTCGTAATACTGGCCCTTGTATTCGGCGATCAGTGGCAGCGATCGCACAACGCCATCAGACTCGGCAATCGGATTGAAATGGCCAGCAGCCGGCGCAGCCTTGGCCAGCTGCGGGATATTGGAACCGTATCCAGTCCAGGTCGTGAAGGTGATCGGACGACCCTGTAGCGCGTCCTTGCCCATGACAGGCGCCGGCAGTTCGCCAGATGTCCGGCCGTCGCGATCACTGGTGAGGTAGTACCCGAGCACGACCGGGCGCTTTTCGAGCGCCCGGGCAAACATGCCGTCGTAATCGAGTGAAGGCTGCAGCTGGCGCAGCCGGTCGACAAAAACTGGCTGGTCGCGCAGTTCCTTCTGGGCCAGTTCATTGAGCCGTTTCAGGCCTGAACTCTCATCAGCCTCCGCAAACACCACATCGAAACCCAGCAGGGCGATTTTCTGGCGGTCGAACAACTCGTCGGTAAGGTCTGCCAGCTTGTTTCGGCCCCAGGGCCAGCGCCCAACTTCGGCCAGGCTCTTTTCGTCGATGTCGACGATGACGACCCGGTCATCGAGCGTACCGGGCATGGTCGCCCGCAGACGCGTGTCATAGATGATGTTGTCGAGCCGCTCCAATACGCCCAGCCGCACAATGCCCACCGCATGCAGCAGCGCAAAAATGAGGGGGAGGAGGGTGACTGCAATGCGGGGCCAATGCTTCAGGAGTTGTGCCATGCCACCCCGCTAGTTGACTGTCTGGCAGATCTGACGGTTGCGACTTGCGCGCAACCGTCAGATCTGCACGAATTGCATTTGCGTGCCGGCCAATTCGATCAGGTCACCATTCTTGAGGGGCACAGGGTCCGTACCGATGGGCGACCCATTGAGCGATGGATTGCCGGCGCCTTCGACATGGTGAACCACGAATCCGTGTTGGCGTTTGGTGATAGCGGCCACCGCGACACCAGGCTTGCCAATCGTCGTCACAACCTTGGTCAGAGGTACTTCCCGCCCGGCGGCCGCGCCGGACAAAACCTTGATCGACGCCTGCAACCCGGTTGCCGCGACGGCGGGGCGGGCGGCATATGGAGGTGCTGCTCCCGCAGCCGGTGCTGCCGGATATGCGCCTGCCGCCGGGGCGGCCATGGAAGGGGCCGATTTGACCATCATGGTCTTCTCGAAACCATCGCCGACCACTTCGATGACAAACTTGATCTTGTACTTGCCGACCTCGACCGTGTCTCCGTTGACCAGCTGCTGCTTCTTGGCCGCCTTGCCGTTGACGTAGGTGCCGTTGGTGCTGTTCAGGTCTTCGATGAACACGTCGTTACCGGTCATCTGAAACACGGCATGTTCCCCGCTGATCGCGAGGTTATCAATCACGACGTCGTTGTACGGCCGACGGCCCAAGGTCGTCCGGTCTTTTGTCAGCTGGACTTCCTTGATGACGACACCATCGATCGACACGATCATTTTCGGCATGACCGACTCCTGTTCCTGAGACTGATATTCGAGGTATTCATGAGCTTGCTATTTTCCCAACAATCTGGAGATCAACCCACGCTTTTCGGAAGAAGCGTCAACCTGAACCAACAACACCGAGATGTTGTCCCGACCACCATGCTCGTTCGCGGAGGCGACCAGACTGTCGGCCTTCTGCTCGATAGGGGACGATCCCCCGAGGATACTTGCAATTTCCGCATCGTCAACCATGTCGGACAAACCGTCGGAGCACATGAGATAACAGTCCCCAGCTTCGACCTCGTGCTCAGTCAGATCCAGCAGCACGGCGTCTTCGACGCCCAGAGCGCGCGTCACCAGGTTTTTGATCGACGAGCCGGCAGCCTGCTCCTGGGTGATCAAGCCAGCGTCGATCTGCTCCTGAAGCAGCGAATGGTCCTTGGTGATCTGCGAAAGCTCCCGGTTACGCAATCGATAACAACGCGAGTCACCGATATGGCCCAGCACCAGGCTGCTAGCGTGGAAAACGCCCACGACCAGAGTTGTGCCCATGCCCGAATACTGCGGATTCGAGTCGGCGGCGTTGAAGATCGAACGGTTGGCGTTATCGACACAAATCTCCAGCGCACGTCGGATTTCCTTGGCCTTGGCACCCCTGCCGGCCTCGGACAACCAGCGCGCCATCTCGGATTTGATGAACGCCGTCGCCATACCGCTGGCGATTTCACCGGCGTTATAGCCACCCATGCCGTCCGCCAGGACGCACAACTGGGTGTCCGAGTCCACCACGACGGCATCCTCGTTGTTTTCCCTGGCGCGGCCCGGATCGGTTCTCGTGATAAACGTGTAGTTCATTGTGTGACGCGGCTAGATTTCGATGTCGGGCGCAGCCGGTTTGGCTGCAACCGGTGCCGGGGCCACAGGCGTCTGGTGAACCGCGGTCTTTTCGAAGTCAGCCGCTGGTCTGGCGGGCTGGACCAAATGCTGGACCGCCGTCTTTTCAAAGTCAACCGGGCGCGCCGGGGCCACCCCTGTCGCGACGAACACCGCCGTCTTGTCGTAACTGGGGCCGGTGGGTGCAACAAGCTCCCCGCCAGTTGCGAACACGGCGGTCTTCTCGTGCGTGGGGCCAGCGGGCGCCGGCGCCACGGCACCGGTGGCGAACACGGCGGTCTTCTCGTGCTCGGCTGGCCTGGCTGCCGATGGGGCGCCGGTTGGCATCGTGGTCGAATGCGTGGCAACGGCACCACCACTTATCTCGGCAAGGACGGACCGCAGGTCAGCCGCGAACTGGACGCCATCCTGGTAGCGGGTCTCAGGCCGCTTGCTGATCGACAACGCGACCAGGTTGGCGAGGCTTTCGGGCAACTCCTTGCGGATGATGCGGATGTCCGGCGCCTCTTCATTGGCGATCTTGAACATCAGTTCGGCCATGGACTCGCCACGGAAGGGCAGCACCCCAGCCAGCATCTGGAACAGCATGACACCCAGCGAGTAAAGGTCGGAGCGACCATCCACCTTCCGGCCGGCCAGTTGCTCAGGCGACATGAAACTGGGGGTGCCGAGCACCAGCCCGGTCTTCGTCTTGCTGGAGTCGGTGATCCGCGCGATACCGAAATCTGTCACCTTCACGGTGTCGGTATCCAGTTCGTACATGATGTTGGCAGGCTTGATGTCGCGATGCACCACGTTTTGGAGATGCGCGTAAGCCAGGGCTTCGGCGACGCGCGCGACGATCGACAACACCTTGGCCACGGGTAGCAGATTGCCATCCTTACAGTAGTCGAGCAGGTCTTTTCCCTTGAGGAACTCCATCGCGATATAGGCCAGGTCGTGCTCTTCGCCAGCATCGAAGATCGTGACGATGTTTTGGTGCTGCAGCCGCCCGGCGGTCTCGGCCTCGCGGAAGAAGCGCTCCCGCGCGTCCACCAGTTCGTCACCCGAAAACTCCTGGCTCAAGGCCATGGTCTTGATGGCCACGACACGGCCGATCTTCGGATCCTTGCCGAGGTAAACCACACCCATGGCCCCCTTGCCCAGTTCCTTGTCGACCTGGTAGCGCCCCAGCATCGGCTTCTCGACGCCGCCGCCGTCCAGCAGCATGGTGCCGCCGGGGTGCGTGCCGCCGCCGCCCAGCATCACCGTCTCGGACATGTTCTTGGCCCGGTTGAGCTTGGACTGGAGGTCCTTGTAGTCCTTGTCGTAGGTGGCCATGTGCTCGTACACCGCCTGCGCCTTGTTGAACTGGCGTTTGCGCTCGAAATCGAGCGCCAGGTTGTACAAGTTGCCCATGACGGCGACTCCCATCGGGACGCGCCGGAAACGGTCGAAGGCCATGTCCAGCTGCCCCTGCCCCTGCAAGGCCAGGCCCATCATGCGGTTGGTCTCGGCCGATTCCTCGTCCGACTTGAGCTTGCCGGCCTCGGTGACCAGGAAGCGCTTGGTCGTCAGTGCCAGGTGGCCGATGACGAGCAGCACCGCCGGCAGCACCATCTTGACCCAGGTCGATCCGCGTGACAGCAGCCCGTATTCGGTAACCAGCAACGCCACGAACAAGGCCAGGGTGACAAGCGCGGCGGTTCCCGCGGAAAGACGCGGCAACACGGCAACCACATAGGCCGCCATTAAAAGGAAGACTGCCAGCGTGGCCCAGACACCCCAGCCCGGCTGCACGATGAAGTGCTCGCTGAGTATGCTCGATGTGATGTGGGCGATCGTTTCAGCTGGCGACAGGCCGGCATGGCCGGGCACCGGAAAGGTCACGCCGACCCCGGCAGCCGTCGCGCCAATGACCACGATCTTGTCGGTGTATTTGGTGGCTGGAATCTTGCCATTCAGCACGTCGTAGAACGAATCGATGGTGAAGGGCGGTTTGCCGTCGCGATCCTTGTAGAACTGGGGCAGCATCAGGGCAGCTTCGTCCGTCTTGACACGCAGCTTGCCGATCTGGACCGACTCGCCGACGTTGAGCTTCACATCCGTGGAGGCCAGGTTGAGGCTCTTGATGGACGCGAGCAGCGCCATGGACGGCACGGCGTTTCCATAATAATTGACCAGCAGTGGCTCCTGGCGGACGGCCCCATCCACGTCCTGGTACTGGTTCAGGTGACCGATGCCGGCTGCCGCAACACCGATCGACTCGATCGGCTGTTGACCACTCACGGAGGGATAGGAATAGCCGTTTTTCTCGCTGATCGCACTCTTCAGCGCATAGGCCGGTAGTGGCTTGTCCGGATTGCCCTGGGGGTCGCCCAAGACGAAAACCGAGGGTACCAGCACATTGCCGGCGTTCTTCATGCTGGCCGCCAACACGGCGTCGGTGTCCAGGGCCAGTTCCGCTTCGGCGATCACCTTGTTCAATTCGGCGTTATTGGCGGGCTGGTCGCCAGTACCTAGCAGACCCTTCATCTTGCGGATGAAGGTCAAACCGCGGTCCACCTGGGGTTCGATGAAAAATACCGTGTGGACGATCGTCTTGGCCTTGGCTGCCGCCAACTGGTCGATCAGCTTCGCATGGATGTCGCGCGGCCAGGGCCAACGGCCGATGTTCGACACGCTCTGGTCGTCGATTGCGATGATGGCTACCCGATCAGACGGTTGGCGCGAACTGCTGGTGCTCGCCACGTCGTAGAACTTGCGCTCCAGCGAACCGATGAGGTCCGTGGCCTGATTCAGCAACATGACCGCCACGACGATTGCGACACCGGCAAACCAGTCGGTGCGCCAGAACTGCGCGCTTTTTGATGAAGATTTAGTTGCCACGTTCCATCCCCAGCCTAGTTTTTGGTTCGACTCTGCCCGGCATACGAGGCC
>JANOUM010000842.1:0-7351 GCA_031416855.1 Rhodoferax sp.
CCGCTTGCGGAAGGTCGCAAATCGCGTTCAGGATGCCGTAGTCGAATTCCCGCCCCAGCACCGCCGCCAGCTGCGCGACCATCTTGGCTTCGCCCAGGCGGTCCAGGCGTGCGGTCAACGAATCTCGCAGGGTGGCAGGCACCTCCAAGGCGAGGGCGGCTCCAGGCTTGCGCAGATCGAGAACATCGCCTTTGGCCGCAATTTGCTCGTCGATGATCGCTCGCGTCACCTCCTCGATGAATAGCGGGACTCCGTCGGTGCGCCGTACCACCTCGTCGGCGATATCCGCCGGCAACACCACGCCGCCAGCGATACCCTGCACCACAATGGCACTCTGCTCGGGTGTCAAGCGCGCCAACGGCAAGGTGGATATCTGCCCATGCAGCGCCCATGTCGGCACAAATTCAGGCCTGTAGGTCAACACCACAAGGATCGGCATCTCGGTGATGCGCTCCAACAGGGTGCCGATCAGGTCACGCGTCGAGGCATCGATCCAGTGCAGGTCTTCGACCACCACCACCAGAGGGTTTGCCTGGGCGTCGGCATGCAGCCATGCAATCAGGGTGTCGAGCGTACGGCGCTTGCGCTGGTCTGGCGCGAGGCCATCAAGCGCAGCTTCGTGCTCCTGGCCGAGGCCAACCAGGCACGCCATCAATGCCACGCTCATCTTGTCCGCAAGGCCTGCAGTTTCAAGTGCTTTGGCCAGAGCAGCAGAACGATCGGCCGGCAACTTGGCCCCCATACGGCCAATATCGCGTTCGATCAGGTCGATGATTGGATGTAGCGCGGTATTCTGATAAAAGGGCGAACAGTAGATGTCGCGCCAGCCGGGTTTCGCATCGTCCGCGTGTGCGCGAAAGGCAGCCAGCAGGCGCGATTTTCCAAGCCCACCCTCTCCTGATATCAACACGGCCTGCCCCTGGCCACATCGCGCCAGCGCCCATCGCTCCTCAAGGTGTGCGAGTTCCTTGTCGCGACCGATCAAGGGTATGGCCGGTCGCACCGCATCGTGCTGCGTCGCCGCGTGGGCAGCATCCACGGCGAATAGTTCGATGTCTTTGGCTACACCCTTGAGTTGTCGAACACCCAGCGACCGTGTCTCAAATCGCTGGTTGAGTAAGCGCAACGTGATCGCACTGATGCAGACCGAGTCAGGCACCGCCTCGCCCTGAATACGAGCAGCAACGTTCGGTGCTTCGCCGATCGCGTGGATTTCACGTACGTCGCCCGCGCCCATTTCGCCGACCACGACCATGCCGGTATGGATTCCGATGCGCACGGAGACTGCCGCCTCGCCACGCGCTGCCAACACCGTCGCCAGTTGGCGCACCCCTGACACAATGTCCAGTCCAGCGAGAACCGCACGCTCCGCGTCATTGTCATGCGCCACCGGATAACCGAAATACGCAAGGACGCCGTCGCCGGCATATTGGTGAATGGTGCCGTCAAAGCGTTTCACGCACTCCACACAGATCAATTGATATTCACGAAGCAGTGTGCGCAGCGCTTCCGGGTCAAGTTGTCCAGACAGCGTTGTCGCCCCGACAACATCCGCAAACAATACGGTGAGTTGGCGGCGCTCCCCGTCACCTGCTGGCGCAGGCAAGCTGCCCGTCTGAGTTTTGGCCTGAACCGGAACTGGCGAATCGTTGGTGAAAGAAAACCCGCACATGCCGCAAAATCGCGCCTGCAGCGGCGCTTCTGCACCACAACCTCGGCAGTTCTTTTCAAGCGTCGCGCCGCACGCCTCGCAGAATCGCTGTCCTTCACGCGTTTCAGCCTGGCAACTATTGCATTTCATGATGTGTTCAATGGCAACGACCGGCTAGTAGTTCAAAAACAGTGGCCCGACAGCCTTGCACATCCGGGCGAGCGGCGCGGCTTTTTATGATACATGCGCTCGACCCATTGTGGCGGTTTCAATTCACTGATGAGCAATGGAGCCGTGCTGACCCACGCCAATGTGCATCGGCCGTTGCTGCCTTCCTGGAAAAATAGCGCAACTGGCTGCCCGATCCTGGTCGAGTTCGAATGTGACGGCTTCTGTAATCGGCGTTGCATCGCCGATCAATACCTTGCAAGAGCAGGTGACTAGTTTGGAGCATGCAGTCCAAGCAGCTAAATGTCAGGACCCGGTCTTTTGGAGGCATTCGCCCCGGACTCGGAAACAAAAAATCTCGCAATAAATTGAGTAGCGGGCTTTCTTTATATGACAACGCTTGAAGTGGTGGGTCCTGACAGATTCGAACTGTCGACCTACGGATTAAGAGTCCGCTGCTCTACCAACTGAGCTAAGAACCCACTTCAAGAAATCGATTGCGCCGAAATGCAGGGAGTTGGTAGGACGTGGCAGGCTCGAACTGCCGACCAACGGATTAAAAGTCCGCTGCTCTACCGACTGAGCTAACGTCCCGCTCCCTGGTTTACTGCAAGGTTTGCGCCTGACAGCAAAGCAAAAAATTATAGCCCGGTTCGAGGCGGTTCAGGCCGGCTCGCTGGTCAAAGTTGCAATTTGGTTGAGAACCCAGCCCGCGGCGCATTGGCCGAAGGTGGCGGTGACGCTGACCACCGAGCCGTAGCCGTGGCAATTCAATGAGCCGTCGCTCGCCTCGATGGTGCAGGACGCGTCTGCCGGCTGCACCGGTTCGCGGCTGAACACGCAAGCCACACCGATCTTGCGGCCTTCGCGCGGTGCACCGTGCTCCTTGCGCAGGCGGTTACGGACCTGAGCCAGCAACGGGTCGTGCGTGCAGGCCGCCAGATCGGCGATGTCGACCAGATGCGCCTGGCGCTTGCCGCCGGCCGCGCCGGCTGCGATGAAATGCACCCGGCTGTTGTTGCGTGCCCAGGCCGCCATCGCCACCTTGGCGCGTAGCTGGTCGCAGGCATCGATGACGGCATCGGCCTGGCCACCAGCGAGCAAGCCCGGCCAGTTGTCCTGGTCGACGAACTCCTCGATGCAGGTTACCCGGCAGTCTGGATGGATACCGGCAATACGCTCGCGCATGGCCCGCACCTTGGCCTGCCCCACGGTGGCTTCGAGCGCGTGCACCTGCCGGTTGATGTTGGACTCGGCGACATGGTCCATGTCGATCAGCGTCAGGTGGCCGACGCCGCTGCGCGCCAGCGCCTCCGCAGCCCAGGACCCGACGCCGCCGATGCCCGCCACCACGACGTGCGCGGCACGGATACGGCGCGCGGCCGTCACACCATACAGGCGCTCGAGCGCGCTAAAGCGGCGGTCGAGGTCGGCATCAACTGGAAGCAGCGCCACGTCGAAAAGCGATGGGCGTTGTCAGCGCAGGCGCGCCAGGCGCTCCTTGCCCGCCTGGGCCGCCTCGGACTGCGGATAGGCCTTGGCCAGGTCTTCCAGCGACTTGCGGGCGCCGCGCACGTCCTTGAGCTCGACCTGGCAGTTGGCGATCGACAACAGCGCCTCGGGCGCACGCATATGCTCGGGCGCCGCCTGCAGCAGGATGCGGAAATTGGTGATCGCCTCCTTGTAGTCGCGCGTGGCGTACTGCGCATTGCCCAGCCAGAACAGCGCCGAGGGCATGTAGCCGGTCTTGGGATAACGCGACATCAGTGCCAGCAAACCCGACTGCGCAGCGCTGAAATCGCCGGCCCGGAAACTCGCCAGCGCGGCGTCGAATGCGCGCCGCTCGGC
This sequence comes from Rhodoferax sp., assembly GCA_031416855.1. Taxonomy (GTDB): domain Bacteria; phylum Pseudomonadota; class Gammaproteobacteria; order Burkholderiales; family Burkholderiaceae_C; genus CAISIP01. Next base: position 3,668 of record JANOUM010000842.1, read on the forward strand.
GGGTTCGACCAGGATGTCGCGCCCATCGACTGTCACCTTGACCGGCTCCAACTGCTTGACCCGATCGTCCACGCCTCTGGCAAGGTCCTGCTGACCCAGGGCCAGGTCCCTCTGACCCAGGGCCAGGTCCTTCTGACGCAATTGCAATTCGGAGATGGCCCTCTGCGTCTGCTCGTTCTGGCCATTCAGCCGCGCCACCTCGGAGCGCAGGCCTTCGATCTGGTTCTGGAGTTCCAGCAAACCGCGCCGAAACTGGGCGCTCTCCTCCGAGCTGCGTCGCAATTGTTCGTTCTGGCTCTCGCGCAGGCTTTCCCGCACGCTTTCCCGCAGGCTGTCCATCAGCCTCTGCAGGCTGGCCTCCGATGCCTGGCGGCCTGCCTCCACGCGCTGGCGCAGATCGAGGATCGCCTTGCGGGCCTCCTCGTCGTCGAATAGGCCCGCATAGGCCACGCTATGCAGGCCGGCGATGCCCAGCACCAGCACCAGCAACCCGCTTCGCATCGACCGGCCCATCGGCTTCATCGGTAGGTGATCTCCGCGCGCCGGTTCTTGGCCATGGACGACTCGTCGCTGCCTTGCGCGGCGGGCTTTTCCTTGCCGAAACTCACCGCCTCGACCTGCGCGTCAGCCACGCCGAGCAGGCCCAATGCGCGGCGCACGGCCTCGGAGCGCTTCTGGCCCAGGGCGAGGTTGTATTCGCGCCCGCCGCGATCGTCGGTATGGCCTTCGATCGACGCCTTGCGGTTCTTGTCGGCCTTGAGGTAGCGGGCCTGCGCCTCGATCACTGCCTGGTATTCGGGCCTGATTGCAAAACTGTCATAGTCGAAAAACACCAAACGCGGGCCAGAAGGCGCCGCGGCCGTCGCCGCGCCCGCTGCACCCAGGTTAACCGGCGCGATGGCCGTGTTGGTGACACCAGTGGAGCCACCGCTGCCTGCCGCCGCGCCCTGGGCACCACTGCCCTGCCCGGCTACCGGCGTGCCGGCGCGGTCCTCCACCGCCACATCGTCGAGCTTGACCGACGAGCCGCAGCCCGCCAGAACGGCCGTCAACGCCAAGGCCAGCAAAAATCGCTTCATCCGAGTACTCCTGTGTGGTGTGTCATGGTTTTTGGAAAGGGCCCCAGTCGGGCTCGCGGATGTCGCCGCCCTGCCCGGCCAGCCGCGCCTTGATCCGGCCGTCGAGTGTGCTGGTCATCAGCGCTTCCCTGCCCTGGTTCTGGGTGGCATAGATGATCAGGCGGCTGTTGGGCGAAAAGCTCGGGCTCTCGTCGGCCACGGTGTCGGTGAGGGCCGTGATGTTGCCACTGGACAGTTCCATCACATGCAGCTTGAACGCGCCGTTCACACGCGAAATGTAGGCCAACCACCGACCGTCCGGGCTGACCGACGGCGAAATGTTGTAGCTGCCGGTGAAGGTGACGCGCTCGGCGTTGCCGCCGCTCGGGGCCATGCGGTAGATCTGGGGCGAGCCACCGCGGTCGCTCACGAAATAGAGTTGGCGGCCGTCGGGCGAAAATGCCGGCTCGGTGTCGATGCTGACCGATTGCGAGATCCGGCGCGGTTCGCCGCCGGCGGCTGCATCCATCGTATAGAGCTGCGAGCCCCCGTCGCGGCTCAGGGTGACCGCCAGCGTGCGCCCGTCGGGTGACCAGGCCGGCGCACTGTTGGAGCCACGGAAGTTGGCCAGCAGCCGGCGCCGGCCGGTGGCGACGTCGTGCGCGTAGATCACCGGCTTGCGCGACTCGAAGGACACATAGGCTAGCTGGGCGCCGTTGGGCGACCAGGCCGGAGAGATGATCGGTTCGGGGCTGCTCAGCGCCGATTGCGGGTTTTCTCCATCGGCGTCCGCCACCCACAGCGTGAAGCGCTGGCCCGCCTTCGTCACATACGCGATGCGGGTCGAGAACACGCCCTTGTCGCCGGTGAGTTTTTCATACACGTGGTCGGCGATGCGGTGCGCGGCCTGGCGCAGGTCGCCCGCCACCACGGCGTAACTCTGGCCACCGAGGTCCTGGCCGCGCGCCACGTCCCACAACCGAAAGCGCACATCGAAGCGGCCATCGGCCAGCCGCGACACGCTGCCGGTGGCCAGCGCATCGGCGCTCTTCTGGCGCCAGGCCCCCAGGTCGGGGCGTGACAACTCGTCCAGAGCCGGGCCGCTCGCATCGAGGCTGCGAAACTGCCCGCTGCGCTCCAGGTCGGCCAGGATGATGGCCGATATCTTCTGGGGTGCGGCGTCTTCGCCACGGAACGCGGCCACAGCAATCGGCACCTGCGTCATGCCGATGCCGGACACCTCGACACGAAACTGCGCCTGCGCCGGATGGATGACCAGCATCAGGGAAGCGAAGAAAGACAGGCACTGCAGGCAGCGTGCGAAAAGCTGGAATAGGCTTGGCGTCATTCGATCTGTCGGGGTGGGGCAGGCAGGGCCCGCGGCAACGATTTCAGCGGCGAGCGTACCACGGAGACCGGGCCCGATCTGTTGCAGAACGTACACAGCCGCGTGGCACCAGCGCGCAGGATAGGGGCGGTGGTGAGCCCCGATAATGGCCGGCTTCATGGTCAGCACGTTATCCACCTATTCCCGCCCTTGTCCCGGTTCCCGCTGGCCCGCGCCATGACGCTGCCCGATCCCCTGGCGCGTCCCGCGGGTCTGCTCAGGCGGATGCTCCGGTTGTGGCCGTATTTCGGACGCCCACTGTGGGTCTGGGCGGTGGCGGTCGTGGCGACCTTGCTGCTGGCCTTGTCCGAGCCGTTGATCCCCGCCTTGCTGCAGCCCCTGCTGGACCGTGGTTTCCAGCAAGGCGGGTTGCCGCTGTGGGCCGTGCCGGTGTCCCTGGTGGCCTTGTTCGCGCTTCGGGGAACCTGCAGTTTCCTGGCGCAGGTGGCCATGACACGCATCACCAGCCATGGCCTGATGGTGCTGCGCAAGGCGATGTTCGATAGGCTGCTCGATGCGCGGCTGTCGCTGTTCGCCGGTCAGTCGTCCAGCGCCCTGGCCAATACCCTGGTGTACGAGGTGCAGACCGGCTCCAGCCTGCTGGTGGGGGCGCTGATGACCTTGACCCGCAATAGCCTGACCTTGCTGGCCCTGGTCTCCTACCTGCTTTACCTGAACTGGAAACTCACGCTGATCGTGGTCTGCCTGTTCCCCGCCGTCGCGTATGTGGTGCGCAAGCTGTCGGCCCGGCTGTACCGTGTCACACGCAACAGTCAGGCGGCGACCGACCATCTGGCCTATGTCGTCGAGGAGAACGTGCTGGCCCACCGCGACATCCGGCTGCAGGCGGCGCAGCCATCGCAGGCACTGCGCTTCCAGCAGCTCAGCGAGTCGCTGCGCCGGCTGTCGCTCAAGTCCACTGCGGCGTCGGCCGCCATGACACCGCTCACCCAGTTGCTGGCCTCGGTGGCGCTGTCGGCCGTTATCACCGTGGCGCTGGTACAAAGCGCCGACCGGAGCACCTCGGTCGGCGGTTTTGTGGCCTTCGTCACCGCCATGCTGATGCTGATCGCCCCGCTCAAGCACCTGACCGAAGTGGCCAACCCGATCACCCGCGGGCTGGCGGCCATGGAACGCGGCCTGGACATGATCAACGACACGCCGAGCGAATCCGGCGGCAGCTTCGAGTTGGCGCGGGCCTCGGGCAATATCCGCTTTGACGGCGTCTCCGTGGTGTAT
>JANOUM010000843.1:0-2011 GCA_031416855.1 Rhodoferax sp.
ATCGCCCGGCTTCGGAAGCGGGTCGTCGCGGTCCAGCGTGGCAGCCAGCGCCGCCATCGGGGCCAGGGTCAGGTGGTCGTGCAGGGTTTCGGTCCTGCCGATCCACTGCTTCAGGTCTTCGAGTTGCATGGTGCTTGTTCCAGTGCCTTCAACCCAAACATCATAATATTTGTCGTGCTTGCGTTGCCGGCCAATCGTGCGGTGAGCCGTCATGTGCGGCATGTGGTGGAGCTTCTGGTGGCATGCGTCAAGGACGCCGTGCAGCGCCATCAATGGCCGCAGGCGCAGTGGGTTGGCCAATAGGCTGTGCCGCGTGATGCCCGGCGGGCACGGCAGCTCCCGAGGAGCCCTGACAAGCCGGTGGCGTTTCGACACCCGGAACACGGACTGCCGGTCGATCCATTCGGCACCGGCCCTTTTTACGCACAGTACCCAGCCCCCAGCCCCCTGCCGCTTGCAACTTGGGGCCATGGACAATTCAGGCGCGAGAATGGTTCTCGACTCAATTTCTTGTCGCCCTGATTCTTGACCTCTTTCGGTCGGCAATAGCTTGACTTTCCACTTTCGCAGGTACTGCCAAATCATTGATACAACACGCATGACTACCGGGGAGAACGACTACTCGGCGCACACCCCCATGATGCAGCAGTACCTCGGCCTCAAGGCCGGGTACCCCGACACGCTGCTGCTCTACCGCATGGGCGACTTCTACGAAATGTTTTTCGCTGACGCCGAAAAGGCGGCCCGGTTGCTCAACATCACGCTCACCCAGCGCGGGCAATCCGCCGGGCAGCCGGTCACGATGGCCGGGGTGCCCTTCCACTCGGTCGAGACCTACCTGGCGCGCCTGATCAAGCTCGGCGAATCCGTCGCCATCTGCGAACAGGTGGGCGAGGTCGGCGGCAAGGGGCCGGTGGAACGCAAGGTGGTGCGCGTGATAACGCCGGGCACACTGACCGACGCCGAGTTGCTGTCCGACCGGGTCGAGTCCATCCTGCTGGCAGTGCACCAGGGGCTGCGCAACCAGTGCGGATTGGCCTGGTTCAGCGTGACCCACGGTGAGGTGCAACTGGCGCAATGCTCCTGCGACGAGGTCGGCGACTGGCTGGTGCGCACCAGCCCGAGCGAACTGCTGTATTCGGCCAGCGTGACCCCCGCGTTCGAAACCCGGCTGAAATCCTGGAGCGCGGCACAGGCGTCGACGATGACGGTGCGCCCGCAGTGGCAGTTCGACTCGGCACTGGGCCAGCGCAAGCTGTTGGATCTGCTGCGTGTGGCCAGCCTGTCGGCCTGGAACGCGCAGGACCTGCCCCACGCGCATGCTGCTGCTGCGGCTTTGCTGGCCTACGCCGAACACACCCAGGGCCGGCCGCTGTCGCATGTGCAGGGCATCGGCGTGCAACACGACGACGAACTGGTGTTGCTGCCACACACCACGCGGCGCAACCTGGAGTTGACACAGACCCTGCGCGGCGACCCCGCGCCCACCCTGTTCTCGCAGCTCGACACCTGCATGACCGGCATGGGCAGCCGCTTGCTGCGCCACTGGTTGCTGGAGCCGCGCCGCGACCGCTCGGCGGCGCGTGAACGTCTGCAGGCCATCGCTGCGCTGCGCGACGGGCCCTGGCAAACCCTGCGCGAACACATCAAGGGCTGCACCGACATTGAACGCATCACCGCGCGCGTCGCATTGCGCCAGGTGCGCCCGCGCGAGCTCGTGGCCTTGCGCAACACACTGGGCAAGGCCCAATGGCTCGCGCCGCCGCTGCGCGACCAGGGCGACTGGTTGGGCCAGTTGTCCGAGCACCTCGAGCCGCCCGCAGGTTGCGCCGAATGGGTGGCCCGGGCGATCAAGGACGATCCGGCCGCGCTGGTGCGCGACGGCGGTGTCATCGCCAACGGCTTCGACGCAGAACTCGACGAGTTACGTGCCATCCAGGACAACTGCGACGGCTTTCTACTCGCCCTGGAACAGCGCGAGCGCGCCCGCACCGGCATCTCCAACCTGCGC
>JANOUM010000844.1:0-4836 GCA_031416855.1 Rhodoferax sp.
AGCCTGCCCCGGACTTCGATCCGGGGGCATCCATGCAGTTGGCGCACTGGATTGCGGATCGGGCCTGCCCCGGACCGCGATCCGGGGTCCGCAATGACAGGCGGAGAAAAGTGGTACTTCTGCAATTTCCGTCTCCCTTAGTAACTGGTATGCGGTCAACGGACGACGGATTCAATCAACTCCATCGGCGTATGCCGCACATCGGTGCCCTTCACCACATAAATGGTGAATTCGGCGATGTTCTTGGCATGGTCCCCGATTCGCTCGATCGCCTTGGCAACGAAAAGCAAATCCAGGCTGGGCGAAATCGTGCGCGGATCTTCCATCATGTAGGTGATGAGCTTGCGCACAAAACCGTCGAACTCCTTGTCGATGGCGTCGTCTTCCTTCAGGATCGACAAGGCCATGGTGGCGTCCAGACGCGCAAACGCATCCAGCGACTTGCGCAGCAGGCTGGAAGCGAGGTCCGATACGACCCGCAGTTCCGATGCCGGCAACATCCGCGATGCGCCGCTGCTGTTGATGGACTTGACCATGCGGGCGATCTTTTCCGCCTCGTCACCGGCCCGCTCCAGGTTGGCGGTGGTCTTGGAAATCGCGATCAACAGCCGCAGGTCGCGCGCCGTCGGCTGACGCCGAGCGATGATGGACGACAGGTGGTGGTCGATCTCCACCTCCATGGCATTGACCTGGGACTCGGCCTCCATCACCTGGGTGGCGGCTTCCGAACTGAATTGGGCCAGGGCGTATACCGCAGTGCGGATCTGTGATTCCACCAGCCCACCCATCTCCATGACACGGGTGGATACGGCGGTCAGTTCGCTGTCGAACTGGCTGGAAAGGTGTTTGTCGCTCATGTGGGTTCCTCGCAGATCAACCGAACCGGCCGGTAATGTAGTCTTCGGTCTCCTTGCGCATCGGCTTGAAGAACATCTGTTCCGTGGCGCCGAATTCCATCAGGTCGCCCAGGTACATGTAGGCCGTGTAATCACTGCAGCGCGCCGCCTGCTGCATGTTGTGCGTCACGATCACCACCGTGTAGTCGCTCTTGAGTTCGGTGATCAGTTCTTCGATCTTGGCAGTCGAGATCGGGTCGAGCGCCGAGCAGGGCTCGTCGAGCAGCAGCACCTCGGGCTTGATCGCAATGCCGCGGGCGATACACAGGCGCTGCTGCTGGCCACCAGACAGGCTGGAGCCGCTCTGGTTCAGCTTGTCCTTGACCTCGTCCCACAGGGCCGCCTTGCGCAAAGCCCATTCGACGCGCTCTTCCATGTCAGTCGCATTGAGGTTCTCAAACAGCTTCACGCCGAAGGCGATGTTGTCGAAAATGGACATCGGAAACGGCGTCGGCTTCTGGAACACCATACCCACCTTGGCCCGCAGCAGGGCGACGTCCGTCTTGCTGGTCAGCAGGTTCTCGCCGTCGAGCAGGATTTCGCCCTCGGCGCGCTGCTCCGGATACAACTCATACATCCGGTTGAAGATGCGCAACAGCGTCGACTTGCCACAACCCGACGGGCCGATGAAGGCAGTGACCTTCTTTTCGGGGATCTCCAGGTTGATGTCCTTGAGGGCTCGGAACTTGCCGTAGTAGAAGTCAAGGTTCTTGACCGTGATCTTCGCGCGTTCCTTGATCGCCGTGGCTGCATTCATGATTTGACTGTGTTCGATGTGTTGGGGAGCGGTTGGAGCTGCGTCTGCAATCGGGACCTCAGCGTGCCCGGGTCAGGATTCGCGCCACAATATTGAGGGTGAGCACGGCCAGGGTGATCAGGAACACACCCGCCCAGGCCAGTCTCTGCCAGTTCTCATAGGGGCTCATGGCAAACTTGAAAATCGTCACCGGCAAGCTGGCCATCGGCGCGCTCAGGTTGGAGGTCCAGAACTGGTTGCTCAATGCGGTAAAAAGCAGAGGGGCTGTTTCGCCGGCAATGCGGGCGACCGCCAGCATGACACCGGTCACCACTCCGGCGCGCGCCGCCTTGAGCGTGATGCTCAGAATGACTTTCCATTTCGGCGCGCCCAGAGCGTAGGCCGCCTCGCGCAGTCCGGTGGGGATCAGTTGGAGCATGTTTTCGGTTGTACGGATGACCACCGGAATCACGATCAGGGCCAGCGCCATGATGCCCGCCCAGCCCGAGAACGACTTGAAGCGCGACACGATCACGGCATAGACAAAAAGTCCGATCACGATCGAGGGTGCGGACAAAAGAATATCGTTGACGAAACGCGTCGTATTGGCGAGCCAGCCCTTGGTGTCGAACTCGGCCAGGTAGATACCGGCCAACACGCCGATCGGCGTGCCCACGAAGGTCGCCAGCATCACCATCAGGAACGAACCGTACATCGCATTTGCCAGTCCACCCTCGTCATTGGGTGGCGGCGTCATTTGCGTCAGCGTGGCCCAGGTCAGCCCGCCGACTCCCAGCCGGATCGTCTCGAACAGGATCCAGAACAGCCAGAACAGCCCGAACGACATGGCCAGCAGCGACAAGGCCAGCGCGAAACGGTTCACAAACTTGCGCTGTGCATATTTGGCCTGACGGACCTGGTCGAGGGCGGCTGCTTCGAGCAGCATGTCTCCGGTGGTCATGACCTGGACCCTTCGCTCTTCTTCAATTGCGCCAGCAGCAGTTTGGACATGGTCAGGATCACGAAGGTGATGAAGAACAGCACCAGCCCCAGGTACATCAGGGCGCCCTGGTGCAGGCCTTCGCCGGCCTCGGCAAACTCGTTGGCCAGCGCCGAGGTGATGCTGTTGGCTGCCTGGAAAATGCTCACGGAGTCGAGCTGGTTGAAATTGCCGATCACGAACGTGACCGCCATGGTCTCGCCGATCGCGCGCCCCAGGCCCAGCATGATGCCGCCGACCACCCCGGCCTTGGTATACGGCAGCACCACCTTGGAAACGACCTCCCAGGTCGTGGCGCCCAGGCCGTAGGCAGATTCCTTCAGCAACGGGGGCGTGACCTCGAACACGTCGCGCATCACCGCAGCGATGAAGGGAATGATCATGATCGCCAAAATGATGCCGGCAGACAGGATGCCTATCCCTACCGGTGGCCCTGAAAACAGGGCCCCCAGGACCGGCACGCCGCCAAAGGCCTTTTGCAGCGGCTGCTGCACATAGGTCGATAGCACCGGGCTGAAAACCAGCAACCCCCACATGCCGTAGACGATGGAAGGCACTGCAGCGAGCAGTTCGATGGCCGTTCCCAGCGGGCGCTTGAGCCATGCCGGGGACATCTCGGTCAGGAAGATCGCGATGCCGAAACTCACCGGCACGGCGATCAGCAGCGCGATCAGCGAGGTGACCACCGTGCCGTAGATCATCACCAGCCCGCCGAAGTCCTCCTTTACCGGGTCCCAACGGGTGCTGGTCAGAAAGCCGAGGCCGAATTTATCGATTGCCGGCCAGGCACTGACGGTGAGCGACGCAAGGATCGCGATCAGCATGGCCAGGGTGAACAGGGCCGCTCCTTTGGCCAGCCAACCAAAGACGCGGTCCGCCATCGGGCCGGAACGGGCTTTCTTGATCGGGGGTGGGCTTGTCATGGCACGTCCTGCAGACTCGACCGAACGATCCAGGGTCAACTGGTGCTCTGAAAGTGTAGAGGACATGCGCCCGCTCCGTTCTTGTTATTTGTGTACCGGAGGAACAGTCGCCAGTTTTTACTTGATTGCGACGGGCTTGCCAGACACATCCGTGACCTGGCCCCAGGCCTTTACGATGGCACCAATCACGTTGTCGGGCATCGGCACGTAGTCGAGGTCAGCCGCGATCTTGTCGCCGTTTTTGTAGGCCCAGGTGAAGAACTTGAACGCTTCGGTGGCATTGGCCGGCTTCTCCTGCTTGATGTTCATCAGGATGAAGGTCGCTGTGGTGATCGGCCATGCAGTCTTGCCAGGCTGGTTGACGATCAACTGATAGAACGACTTGTTCCAGTCGGCACCTGCGGCGGCGGCCTTGAAAGTTTGGTCGTCGGGCGCCACAAAGAGACCATCCTTGTTTTTCATCAGGGTGTACGTCATCTTGTTCTGCTTGACGTACGAGTACTCGACGTAACCAATCGAGTTCGGCAGGCGGTTCACGAACGCGGCCACACCTTCGTTGCCCTTGCCACCGGCACCCACCGGCCAGTTGACCGCCGTGCCCTCACCCACCTTGGCTTTCCACTCGGGGTGGACGGAGCTCAGGTAATTGGTGAAATTGAACGTGGTACCCGAACCGTCGGCGCGGCGGACCGGTGCAATCGCAGCATCCGGCAGGGGCACGCCGGGGTTCAGTGCCTTGATGGCCGGGTCGTCCCACTTGGTGATCTTGCCCAGGAAAATGTCACCCAGCACCTGGCCGTCAAGTTTCATCTGGCCCGGGGCAATGCCCTTGACATTGATCACGGGGACGGTACCGCCAATCACGGTAGGAAACTGGATCTGCCCTTTTTGCTTCAGCACTTCGTCGGTCTGCGGCATGTCCGATGCGCCGAAATCGACCGTCTTGGAGTCGATCTGCTTGATGCCGGCACCCGACCCGACGGACTGGTAATTCACCTTGACGCCGGTCGCCTTGTGGTAGTCGGCGGCCCATTTGGAGTAGACCGGCGCGGGAAAGGTAGCGCCGGCACCGGTGATTTCCTGCGCGGTCGCGCCTGCGGCGAAGCCCAGGGATGTGATGGTGGCAGCGCTCACCAGCGCCAGGTTGAAACCGATTGTCATGTGATGCCCTTTGAAGTGGATTGCGGGGAACCGAAGCTCGAATGGACTGACTTTAGGAAGGTTTTGTGACGTACGTGTGACAGTGATTGACACAAAGCCCCGCATCTGCCGCGGTGGGGG
>JANOUM010000845.1:0-2706 GCA_031416855.1 Rhodoferax sp.
GCGAAGGTAGCGTCAGCGTTTCTTAGCTGCCTCCATTTTCTTGGCGGCCTTCTTTCTGGCGAGCTTCTTTGCAATGATGATGGATGGGGTGTCGCCGTCCATCACCAGTTCTGGATCTTCCATGCAGTATCGGGTGTGGCCGTCCACGAACCAGACCGTATAAGGAAACTTGTCGCCCTTCTTCAGTGCCTTGTTCTTTATTACCGCAGATATGAACCGACTTTGGCTATCCAACAATGTCCAGGCACTGACTACCTTGCTACTGGTGAACTCGAGTACAACCTCGGCCGACGCCGGCAGCAGCGCGCCAGCAATAGTCCATTCGACCGTGTCTTTTCCCTTTACTTTTTGTGAGTTCGGCGAGGTCGTTGACTCGAACTTCACACCATTAAATGTAATGTCGATTGTTTTCGGCCAGTTTTTCGCCATAGTACGTCACTGTTTCCCTTCTGTGGTTCGTGTTAGTTCCAAGAACGCGTCCGATGAACGGATCCTGTCGAAGTCCTCTTCATCACGGATTGCTGCGCGGCTGTAGCCGCCATTCACTGCGGTCTGCAATAGCGCGATTCCCTCCTCATTTAGTCCCAATAACACCTTGGTCACTGCAGCCCGGTAGACCACCTGCAAATCGGAGGGGCCGAGTTTCAACGCCTCCGCAATAGAAGTGGCGGCGTCAGACGCTTGGCCTGCCTTGGCTTGGTAGACAGCCAGTGCCGAGAGATTTCTGGCGCTCGATGGATTGACGACCAGTTCCGCAAGCGCCTTGGTCACGGCTGACAGGTAGGCGGCCTTCGCCTCCACGTGACGCCCCATCTTCGCGTGCGAGTCGCCGATGTTTCTATAGCCGGCGGCCAGATTTGGCCTCAATGCCACTGCTGCCTGATACGAGTCGATTGCCTTCTGGAACTCTCCGCGGACGTGATACACCGCACCGAGGTTGCTAAAGGCGCCATAGGACGGCCTGATGGCAATGGCTTTGCGGTAGTTCTCGACTGCCTTCTCCATCTCACCAAGTGTCTGGTAGACGGTTCCCAACTGTTGAAAGCCCAGGTAGTTGTCGGGCTGCAGTGACACCATTCGCTCGAACGCTGTCGCCGCCTGCTTGTAACGCGCGGCTTTATAGAGGACGTTGCCAAGGTCGTTGTAGTTGCCCCAGAAGTTTGGACGCAACGCGATCGCCTTTTCAAACTCGTCAACCGCCTCATCGATCTTCCCCTGCCCCGCCAAGACCTGGCCAAGTTGGCGACGGGCATCGTCGTACGTGGGTCGGATCGCCAGCGCCTTACGTAACTCGTCAACCGCCTCGTCGCGCTTCCCGCTGCCTGCCAGCGCGATCGCAAGAGTGAAACGCACCTCCGGTCGGTCGGGATCGAGGCGCAGCGCAGTTATTCCCTCCTCATTGGAACGTTGCATCCAGGATGGTTCGCGCGTTTCTGAATACTGGCGCCAATAAGTTTCCCCAAGGGCGGCGTGCGCCAATGCGAACTTCGGATCCAGCCTGATGGCTTCCGAGAACGACGATGCCGCCGCTTCGAGGTTGCCCTTCACGTCGCGCCGATCGAGATAGGCTCGCCCTTTCCAATACTCCGACAGTGCCTCGGGATTCTCGGTGGGCCGGCGCTGCGCGACGTTCTGCCCGTTGCCCACGCGTACTGACATCGCCTCACCCAAAGCGAGTGACATGCGTGTCTGCAGTTCGAAGACGCGGCTGAAGCTGCCGTCGAACGAACTGGCCCAGGCAATCGAACGATCGGGCCTCAGCAGGCTCAAGGTCACTCGCAGTTGGTCGCCGGATTGCTGCACGCCGCCCTGGACCAGGTAAGTGGCTCCCAGATCCTTGGCCAGCGCCGCGAGCTCAGGCGCGCGGTTGCGCGCCTCGACGACTGCGGCACGTGACAGTACGGTCAAGGCCGGCGACGACGCGAGGCCGGCAATGAGGCTTTCGGAAATGCCCGCCGACAAGAAGTCTCGCGACGAGTCGCCGCTGATGTTGTCGAGCGGCAAGACGGCGACCACGGGAGGAGCCGCTGAAACAGAAGCTTGTTGGCCAGTGACGCGACGGATCTCCCTGATGCCGAAACCGGCGACCGCGGCCACTAGTACAGCCGCGGCCAGAACCGCGGCAATCTTGCGCGAGGGCTTCTCGATGGCCAGGGCACCGGTGATAGGTGTGCCATAGATCGCGCGCAACTGCCCCAGCACGTCGGCCGCCGATGCCGGGCGCTGGTCACGATCTCGCGCGAGCAGCGATCCGACCAGGCGTTCGAGGTCGCGCGGGATCAGGGCGCCGGTGGACTTCAGCGCGGGCGCGTCGTGCGCCAGTTTGGACGAGGCGAGCGCGACCGGATCGTTGCCCGTAAAGGGCCGGCGCCCGCTGATCATCTCGAACAACATCACGCCCAGCGCATAGAGGTCCGCGCGTTCGTCGACCGCCGACGAGACCATCTGCTCCGGCGCGGCATACGCCGGTGTGCCGATGAAGCCGAGGCCGCTGGCGGTCGCGCCGCCGCTGGTTTGCGTGGTGCCGATCGCCAACATCCGCGCAATGCCGAAATCGAGCACCTTCACCTGGCCGCCGGCGCCGACGATCACATTGGCCGGCTTCAGATCGCGATGGACGATGCCCTGCGCGTGCGCCACCACCAGGGCCTTGGCGATCTGACACCCCATCTCCACGGCCTCTGGCGCCGGCAGCGGATCGCGCGC
>JANOUM010000846.1:0-2852 GCA_031416855.1 Rhodoferax sp.
GTGGATGTCCATCGACACACCGCGCAGCGCATGCACCGTCTGGTCGCCCATGACGTAGCTCTTGGCGAGATCGCGCGCGTGGATCAACGCGGTGGGTGTGTCGGCCATGGTTGTCCCAGCCTAGAACTGAAGCCGCGGACCAGAGGGCGGGCGGCTCGACGCGCCGCCGACGCCGCTGCCGGCAGGGGTTTGCACCCCGATGACCACGAGCGCACCTTCTTTCAGCTCAGCCACATTCGACCCGCCCGGCGCGAGCAGCAGTTCCGTGCTACTGCCATCGGTGATGCCCAGACGCACGCTGTAGGCCTTGGGCTTTCCGTCCGCGCCCAGCAGGTAGATCCGGCCGCGGGTGTTGGTGCGCGCCGACACCTCGCTGAGCAGACTGGCGTAGCTGGTTTTTTGTTCTGGCGTGAGCACATCGCCGATGCGTGCACGCAGATCGGCCATGATGCGTTCGCGCGCCTTGGGCCGCTCCTCTGGCGCGAGGTCGCGCAGTGTCATGAATCTGGGCCGTGCATCGGCCATCAACGCGTCGACCTTGGTCGCCTGTTCGGCGCCGAGCTGCAGCTCGGCCACCAGGCGGTTGCGGAACTCACCCAACGGGCCGCCGCCCGCCGTGGCGGCGGCCGGTGGCCCGGCTGGCGGCCCGGTTCCCGTGCCCGCCTGCAGGGACTGCGCCTGGGCCTGCATCAGTTCGTACGCTGCACGCTGGTCCGCATTGAGCATCGCGTTGATCCGCTGCCGCATTTCGCCCATCAGCTTGCCACGCACCGGCGCACGCTCGGATTCGGCAAGCTCGCGCATCGCCATGAAACGGGGGCGCATGTCGGCGCTGATCGCATCGAGCTTGGCCTGCTGGTCCTGGTCCAGCTTCAGGCCGCTGACCAGGCGCTCGCGCTGGGCAGCCTGGCCTGCGCCGGCACCACCCGCCGGCTGCGCCATCGCCGCCGGCAGCCAGGTCCAACCCGACGCGTCACCGGTAGCGGTGCCCGAGCCACCCGATGCTGGTATCGCAGCACCCGATGCAGCGCCCGCTGGTGGCTCGACGCCCGCAATGCGCACCCGCAGTGCAGCGTTGGGGACCTTCAGCACGCTGTCGCGCGAATCGGTGACCACGCGCACATTGGCGGTCATGCCGGGCAGCAGCCGTCCGCTGCTGTTGGAGAAACCCACCACCGCGACGTAGGTCACGACATTGGCGATGGTCTGCGCCGCCTTGCGCACCTGGCGCACCGAACCCTCGAAGGTCTGGCCAGGAAACGCGTCCACCGTGAAGGTGGCGCGCTGTCCGGTGCGGATACGGCCGACATCGCTTTCATCCACGCTCGCATCGACCTGCATGTCCGACAGGTTCTGGGCGATCACGAACAGCTCGGGCGACTGCAGGCTGGCCGCCACAGTCTGCCCCTTCTCGATTGCGCGCTTGATCACGATGCCATTCACCGGCGACGTGATGCGGGTGCGGGCCAGGTCGATGCGGGCCTGCGCCAGCGCCGCCTCGCGTTGGGCCACGTTGGCCGTCGCGGTCTTGATCTGGGCCTCGGTCACGCTTTGCTGCGCCTGTGCCGCCTTGAGCGCGGCGCCCGAGGTGTTGACCAGCGCACGCGCCCGGTCGGCCTCGCTCTGGGCCACGAACTGCTTCTCGACCAGAATCTGCTTTCGGTCCAGGTCGCGCTGGGCCTCGTCCAGGTCCACCTGCACGCGCGACACCTGGGCCCGGCTCGCGGCGGCGGTGGCCTGCGCCGTGAGCACCGCCGCGCGCGCCGCGTCGACGTCAGCCTGCGACGAACGGACCCGGTACTCGAAAGTCTCCGGGTCGATCTGGGCAATCAGTTGACCCGCCTTTACCTCAGAGTTGAAGTCCACGAACAGGTCGCGGATCTGACCCGACACCTGGGTGCCGACCGACACCTGGGTCACAGGATTCACCGCGCCGCTGGCCGACACCGTGGCCTGCAGGCTGCCGCGCTCGATCTTCGCGGTGCGGTATTGCACAAGGTCGGTCTGGGCCCGCTGACTCCACCACGCGCCACCGCCGGCAAGTGCAAGCACGACCACGGTCCATCCGATCCAGGTTTTTTTCATCTCCCCATTCTAGGAAAAACAAGGCGCCACCCAGTCGCCGCTCCGCCGGCGCCGGTAAAGCTTGCTTGCGACGGTCGTCGGCCCGCTGGCGCGGTCGGCCCGAAAAACTACCGGTCAGCAGGCTCTACGCCCACTTGTTCAAGGCGATGTAGCGCAAAAGCATCAGCGCGGGCTTGCCCGCTACGGCAAAACGCGCTCAACACCTAGAATCGCCGCTTGCATCCCCAAGGTGGCAATTTGGCTTTGATCCGTCTTTCCGGCAAATACCTGCTTGCTGCGGCGCTGCTTGCGGCCGGTTGCGCCGCGCATGCGCAAGATGCCCCGAGCTTCGCGATCCGCGGCTACCAGATCGAGGGCAACTCGCTGCTGCCATCAGACAAGGTCAGCCTCACGGTGATGCCCTTCACCGGTGCCAAATCCACTTTCGAAACCATACAACTCGCGCTCGAAGCGCTGGAAAAGGCGTACCTCCAATCCGGCTACGGCTCGGTCAAGATCGAAGTCCCCGAGCAGGACCTGAAAGACGGCGTGGTGCGGCTGCTGGTGGTGGAAGCGCGCCTGGACCGGGTGGTGGTGGAAGGCGCCAAGTTCTTCGATGAGGCCAACATCCTGCGTGCGCTGCCGGCCTTGCGCAAGGGCGAGGTGGTCAACATCAACGAACTGCAGCGCAACCTGAACCTGGCCAATGAGAGTTTCGCGCGCAACACGGCTGTCACCTTCCGCCAGTCGGAGGCCACCGCCCAGACCGACGCCGTGGTGCGCGTGGC
>JANOUM010000847.1:0-4238 GCA_031416855.1 Rhodoferax sp.
CGAGGGCATCGACAAGCCGGTCTGCGTGGCGGAGTCGATATCACGCCGTTATCCCTGAGCGGGCGCGAAACCGTTCTGGCGCCAGGCCTCAAACACCGTTACCGCCACCGCGTTGGACAGGTTGAGGCTGCGCTGCCCCGGGCGCATCGGCAGGCGGACGCACCGGTCGGGTCCGATGCCGGCTCGCACGGCCTCCGGTAGGCCCCTGGATTCGGATCCGAATACCAGCCAGTCACCCGGCTGGTAGGTGGTGGTGAATGCGCTGTGGCTGGCTCGAGTCGTCAGCGCGAACATGCGCGCAGCGTCCGGTTGTGCCAGTTGGAGGAAGGCCGCCCAGTCGGCATAACGCAGCACCGGGGCATATTCGTGGTAGTCCAGGCCGGCGCGCCGCATGTGCTTGTCGTCCATGGAAAAGCCCAGCGGCTCGACCAGATGCAGGCTGCAGCCGGTGTTGGCCGCCAGGCGGATGACGTTGCCGGTGTTGGGCGGGATCTCCGGTTCGACCAGGACGATATGGAACATGGTGCAGGGTGCTAATGGCAGGGGGGATTGTGCGTGTTCAGGGGCGGCCGTCCGCCGCCAGGTCGGCGCGTGCCAGCACCAGCGCTGTGACGTGGTCTGCGCCGGCTTCTCGCAGTGCCCTTGCAGCGGCGTGCAATGAAGCGCCGCTTGTCATGACATCGTCCACCAGGACCAGCCGCTTCCCCGCGGGCTCGCTGGCGCGCAGCGGTTCGACGGCAAAGGCATGCCGCACATTGGCGATGCGTTCGGCACGGTGCAGGGCGGTCTGGGGCGCGGTGTCGCGGATGCGCAGCAGCAGCGTAGCGTCGGTCTTCTCCGGCGCCAGGTGGCGGGCCAGTTGCAGCGCCTGGTTGAAGCCCCGCTCGCGAAGCCGCGTCGGTGACAAGGGCATGGGAACGACGGCGTCGGCGGCTTCCAGCGCCGGCTCCACCCAGGGCGCGCTACGCATGACTGTCGCGAGGCTCGAGGCCCAGCCAGCGCGATGGTGGAACTTGAATTCGACCACCAGCCGGGACCAGGGGTACGCGTAGGCCACCGCCGCTACGCAGGCGTCCAGGGGCGGCGGATCGCGCACACAGGCACCACATTGGGGCGTGCCAGATGCCAGTGGCATGGCGCAGGTGATGCAACGGGCAACCGGCTGCGCGAAACGCTCGACACAATCGTCGCAGACCGGCCGTGCCGGCCACGCGTGGCACACTGCGCATTGGCTTGGCATGCGATGCGACAGCCCTTCGAGCAGCTTGCGGAACATGGAGTCAATATACTCGCCGGGCCGTCGCGTCCGATTCATGCCTGCTGACCTACCGCCTACACTGGACTCCGTCGCCGCAGAGCGCTGGCGGCACCGGTTGCCGGCGCCATCGCCCTGGTTGCATGAAGAAGTGGCTCGGCGCATGGAGGAGCGCCTGCAGTGGATCAAGCTGGCGCCACCAAGCTGGGCCCACTGGGAGCCGTTGCAGGGCGGGATCGCCGTGCATGCCGCCTTATCCCGGCGCTACCCCGGTGCCAGCAGTTTTGTTGTCGAACCGGACGCTCGGCGCAGTGCGGCGGCTGCGCGGGCGCTGCACCAGCCCTGGTGGCGCCGCCTGCGCAGGCCAGGGGCGCCGGTGCGTTTCGAGCCGCCCGGGGACGCAGCGGTCCAGATGCTCTGGTCGAACATGGCACTGCACATGGCCCGTGATCCGCAGGCCCTGTTGCAGCGTTGGCACCGGGCACTCGAACCGGAGGGTTTCCTGATGTTCTCCTGCCTCGGCCCGGACACCTTGCGGGCGGTCCGGGACGCCTGGGCCACAGCCGGCTGGCCGCCACCTGCCCATGCGTTCACCGACATGCATGACTGGGGCGACATGCTGGTGAACAACGGTTTTGCCGAGCCCGTGATGGACATGGAGCGCATCACCCTGACCTTCGAGACCCCGCGCCGCGCGCTGGAAGAGTTGCGCGGGCTGGGGCGCAACCTGCATCTGGCGCGTTTTGGTGCGCTGCGCGGCCGCGCCTGGCACGCCAGCATGTTGGAGGTTCTGGCCCGGTCAGCGCCCACCGAGTCGGCCGGGCTGGCGCTGGAGTTCGAGGTCATCTACGGCCATGCGCTAAAGGCGCGACCGCGCATCGCTGTCACCAGCGAGACCAGCCTCACGCTCGACGAGATGCGCCGCGCGTTGCAGCAGGGACGGTTGGCGCCAGGTGGCGCGCATGGGCACTTTGCGGCCGGCGGTCAGTGATCGGCATCGGAGCCTTCATCGCGAAGCCGCGCCAATGCGTCACTGGCGTCCGGCGCGATGGGCCGGCAAGGTGGGTCGGCTACAATTCCTGGCTGAGGATTCAAGGGCATTTTCCCGGTGTTCTTGCTGTGCATGCCACGGTTTGTGCGGCGTGGGGGTGGCTTAAGGCGTGACGAATCTGGTTTATCGCTTCGCGACGGTGCAGGGTCAAAATATTCAATGGTTCTTGCGGCGCAACTGCTCGGTGACGCCGCACCAGCTGGGTTGGCTCTATTTGTCATTGTGCGCGGTGTCCCTGGCGATCGGTACGGCATTCTGGTTTCAGGGTGCGAAGCTGGTGCTGCCATTCGCGTGGGCCGAATTGATCGCGGTTGGAGTGGCTTTCGCCGTGTATGCGCGGCATGCCAGTGACGGCGAAACGATTCGCCTGGCAGGCGGCCAACTGGTGGTCGAGTTGGAGAGTGGTGGCAAACTGGAGCGATCCGAGTTTCGGCGCGAGTGGGTGAGGGTGGAGCCGGGAGCGGCCGACCATTCGCTGATCGAGCTCTCCGCCCACGGCAGGAAGGTGCATGTCGGCCGGTATGTCCGGCCCGAACTGCGCTCCTTGCTGGCCAGCGAGATCAGGATGGCATTGCGCTCAGCGTGAAACCGGGATGCCGTGGCGCGCGGCACGTATTTGGCAATTTGAGGCAACAAGAAGTGAACATGATGAAGAGCATATTGGGCAAATTGGCTCCCCCGATGCTGGCGGCCATGGCATGGGTGGGCTCGGCGACGTTAAGTGTGGCGCACGCCGTCAAGGATCTGCCCGGCGGTCCGGCGGTAAACCAACTCAATTTGCATCCGCCGGTCACCAGGATCGCCGCAGACCAGGCCTGGCTGCACTGGTTCATGCTGATCCTGTGCACCGTCATCTTCGTCGCGGTATTTGCCGTGATGTTCTACTCCATATGGAAACACCGCAAGTCGCGCGGCCACAAGGCGGCTTCGTTTCATGAATCCGTCACGGTAGAAATCATCTGGACGGTCATTCCTTTCATCATCGTGATCCTGATGGCATTGCCGGCCACCAAAGTGATCGTGGCCATGAAGGACACGACCAATGCCGACCTGACCATCAAGGCGACCGGCATGCAGTGGAAGTGGGGTTACGACTACCTCAAGGGTGAGGGCGAGGGCATCGGTTTTGTTTCGACCATCGACGCCAAGCATCGCGCCATGTCCGACGCGGGCGGGCCCAAGGCAGGTGAAGAGGTCAACGATTACCTGCTCAAGGTCGACAACCCTCTGGTGGTGCCGGTGGACAAGAAGGTGCGGATCATCACCACCGCCAACGATGTCATCCATGCGTTCATGGTGCCGGCATTCGGCATCAAGCAAGACGCCATTCCCGGTTTCGTGCGCGATACCTGGTTCCGGGCCGAAAAGACCGGTGATTTTTACGGTCAGTGCGCCGAGTTGTGCGGCAAGGAGCACGCCTACATGCCAATCCATGTCAAGGTGTTGTCCACTGAAGACTATTCCAAATGGGTGGACGGCGAAAAGAAGAAGATGGCAGCCAAGGCAGATGACCCGGCCAAGGTCTGGACCGCCGAAGACATCATCAGGCGCGGCGAGAAGGTGTATGCGGCGAACTGCTCCGTCTGCCACCAGCCCAATGGCAAGGGCGCCGGCCCGATCAAGCCGCTGGACGGCGCGGCCGTGGTGCTCGACGCCGACAAGAACAAGGCGATCGCGGTGTTGCTCAACGGCCAGAACAACGGTGCCATGCCGGCCTGGAAGACCCTCAGCGATACCGACCTTGCGGCAGTGATCACCTATACCAAGAACAACTGGTCCAACAAGACCGGGCAGTTGGTCCAGCCGGCTGAAGTGGCGCTCGCCCGCAAGTAGGCGCGGCCCGGCGACCTGAAGCGTTTTGACAAAAATTGAGCATTGAGAAGGAAATCAGCATGAGTGCAGTACTGGACCACCATGGCCACGCGCATGACG
>JANOUM010000848.1:0-3549 GCA_031416855.1 Rhodoferax sp.
GGGGCACGAATCGTACCCATCCTGCTGCCGTTTGGCGACAACTTTATGACGCTGCTCGCCTCAACCAGATCCCGGCGGACGCTCCTGGGCGATTCGTCGCAGCATCCGTTTCGGGCCATCCAACGGCACCAGGAGGGTGCCACGATATGCCTGGACGCACGAGGCATCGACTGGGTGGCGGGCTCGGGCGGCAATGCCCTGTTCGCCGGCGTCCCACGCAGATCGGGATTCGAATGCCACCCGATGCTGCGCGGGAGCATGAACATCCGCCGGGACGAGGGGCGCCTCGGTGCGGTGTGCTTGCCCCTGCGTGGCGCCGAGCGCATGGCGGTCATTCGCACAGGCTGACCACCCAGGCCTGCGGCCTCCCGTCCGGGGACGCCACGTGCCAGAATGCGGTGCAACAACAGGAGACATGCCGATGCCCATTGCTTCTTGGCTTGCGCTGTCCGCGCGTGGCAGCTGCTGGCGCCTGGCGGGCGCCGCGATCGTGATGGCATCCACCCTCGCCCAGGCGCAGGAGTGGCCGACGCGCCCGGTGCGCATCGTGGTGCCCTTCCCTGCCGGTGGCGCAGTCGACATCGTGACCCGCGCGCTGGCCGACAAACTGGCCGGCCAATGGGGGCAAGCGGTGGTGGTGGAGAACAGGGCTGGCGCCGGCGGCCTGATCGGTGCCGATGCAGTGTCCAAGTCGGCTCCCGACGGCTACACGCTGGTGATGGGCACGGTGAGCAGCCACGCCATCGCGCCGGCCGTCTACCGCAAGATGCCCTACGATGCGGGCGCCGATTTCGGCGCGATCTCGCTGGTGGCGCTCACGCCCTACATCATCACCATCCACCCCGCCGTACCTGCGCAGTCGCTGCGTGAACTGGTCAGCCATGCCAGGGCCCATCCCGACAAGCTCAATTTCGGTTCGTCGGGCACCGGCACCACGCCGCATCTGGCCGGCGAGCTGTTCAACACAATCGCCGGCACCCGCATGGCCCATGTGCCCTACAAGGGCAGTGCGCCGATGGTGGCCGACCTGCTCGGTGGTCAGGTGCAGGTGGCGTTCGACAACACGGTCATCCCGCACATCAAAGCGGGCAAACTGCGTGGCCTGGCGGTGACCGGCCCCGCGCGCCTGGCCGCAGTGCCAGACATTCCCACCGCCGTGGAGGCCGGCCTGCCGGGCTACGAGGCGGTCGGTTGGATGGGCCTGTATGCCGCCAGGGGCACGCCCGCCGCGCTGCGCGCGCGCCTTGCAGCCGATACCGCCAAGGCGGCAGCCACGCCGGATTTCATCGCGAAGATGGAGAGCCTGGGTTTCCAGGCGCGCACGAATACGCCGGCCGAGTTCGATGCGTACCTCAAGGCCGAAACAGTCAAATGGGCCAGAGTGGTCAAGGATGCGGGTGTGCCGCAGGAGTGACACGGTGACGCAAACATCAGGATCCACGCGGCGCGACTGCCTGCAGACGCTGCTTGGTGGCGTACTGGCAACGGGCGTGGCAACGGCCGGCGCACAGGCCGGCCCCAGCCTGGTGGTGGACGAGAGCTGGACCGACAGCACGCGCAAACGCGATGTGCCGGTTCGGCTGCGTTGGCCCGACAGCGCTGCGCACCCCGGCGATCGGCCGGTGGTGTTGTTCTCGCACGGCCTGGGTGGCACCCGCGACGGCGGCCCGGTATGGGGCGAGGCATGGGCACTGGCCGGCTTCGTGGTGGTACACCTGCAGCACCCCGGCAGCGACCTGGCGGCAGTACGGGCCAGCGCATCGTCCTTCAGCGACAAGGCTGGGCTGCGCGTGGCTGCCAGCCCTGCGCAACTGGTGGCACGCCTGCAGGACGTCGGTTTTGTGCTGGACCAGATTGCCCGGCGCCACGCTGCGCGTCAGGACCGCTGGGCCAGCGTGCGACCGACGGCGGTCGGCATGAGCGGCCACTCGTTTGGCGCCCACACCACGCTGGGCATGGCCGGCCAGCGCTACCCCGGTTTCGGTGGCATCAACGAAGCGCGGCTGGCGTCTTTCGTCGCCTTGTCGCCCACGGTGCCGGCAGCCGGGGACGCACAACGCGCTTTCGACCGCATGACGCTGCCCGTGTTGTCGATCACCGGCACACGCGACCAGGATGTGGTCGGCAATGGCGCCACACCGGACAAACGCATCGCGGTGTTCGATGCGCTGCCAGTTGGCGGCAAAGGCCACCTGGTGCTGCAGGATGCCGACCACATGACCTTCGGCGGGCAAACCGGGCGTGCGGCCGAGATCACGCCGCGGGAATCCGTGACCCGGGACCTGCAGGCAGCGCACCACGCGGTGGTGGCAGCCATCACCACCGACTGGTGGAGGGCCACCCTGCAGGACGACGCCGCGGCGCGTGCCCGGCTGGTCACCCCGTCCGGACTGCGCACTGGCGACCGGTGGCAGCAGAAATAGCCGCCGCGGCAGGCGGGGCGCTCAGAGCGCTTCGGTATCCACCTCGCCACTGGCCTGCGCCGGGTACCGCTGGCCCTTGACGGTGTGGGTATTGACGGTGGCCTCCAGCCGCGCCATGACGTCGGGGCCGAGTTTCAAGTCGGCCGCGGCCAGATCCTCCAACAGGTGGGCCACGCTGGTGGTGCCAGGAATGGGAATGATGTGCGGCGCCTTGTGCAGCAGCCAGCCCAGCGCCAGCTGCGCCGGTGTACAACCCACATCCGCCGCAATGGCGTTGTAGGCTGCCTGCACTTTCAGGTTGGCTACATGGTTGTCGCCCAGAAATCGCGGCATGCTGGCACGCAGGTCGTTGGCCGGCAACGCAGACACGTCGATCGGCGCGCCACACAGGAAGCCGCGCGCCACCGGGCTGAACGCCACGTACGCGACGGACAGCTCCGCACAGGCCTGCAGCACCGCGATCTCGGCGTTGCGCGTCCACAACGAGTACTCCGACTGCACCGCGGCAATCGGGTGCACCATATGCGCCCTGCGCAGGGTGGCCGCCGACACCTCGGACAAGCCGATGGCGCGCACCTTGCCGGCACGCACCAGGTCGCCCATCGCCCCCACACTCTCCTCGATTGGCACCTGCTTGTGCCAGCGGTGCAGGTAATACAGGTCGATCACGTCGGTCTGCAGGCGACGCAGGCTGTCTTCGCAGTTGCGCCGGATCGCCGCCGGGCTGCCGTCGATCACGCGCTTGATGCCATCGTCGAACTGCACCCCGGCCATCCCGCCTTTGCTGCACAGGGTGATCCGGTCGCGTTGCGACTTGAGCACGCGCCCCACCAGGGTTTCGTTCTTGCCAAAGCCGTATAGCGCGGCGGTGTCGAACAGGGTGACCCCAGCGTCAAGCGCCGCGCGCACGACCCGCTCGCCTTGCTCCACCGATGGCGGTATGCCATAGGCGTGGCTCACATTCATGCAGCCCAGGCCGATGGCCGAGACGTTGAAGGTGGCAATTTTTCGTGTCTGCATGTAGGTTGCTCCTGTGGGTCTGGGGTCGGGTCTGGGGTCTTCGGTCTGGGGTCAGGTCTTGCCTTTTGCCCTTTTTCGCCGATGAATTCGTAGTTTTCCAGGGGGG
>JANOUM010000849.1:0-8582 GCA_031416855.1 Rhodoferax sp.
ACGCAGATCGCCACACCGGTCGGCAACACCTATGTGACGGCCACCATGGCCGCCTCCGGAGACGACGCGGTGGCCGGCTGGGCAGTGATCCAGCGCATCATCCCGGTGGCGTTTGGCCTGTTGTTCGCGATGTCCGGCGCGATCGGGCCAATCATCAGCCAGAACTTCGGCGCGCAGCGTTTCGACAGGGTGCAGTCCACCATGCGCGACGCGCTCTGGCTGACGCTGGTGTACGTGTTGGCGGTATCGATGCTGCTGGCGTTCTTCGGCGGGCCGATCGCCGACCTGTTTGGTGCCACGCCAGAGGCGCGCGGGCTGATCGTTTTCTTCTGTGTCTTCGTGGCTGGCAGCTTCTTGTTCAACGGTGCGCTGTTTGTCGCCAACGCCGCGTTCAACAACCTGGGGTACGCGTTCTACTCCACCGCGCTCAACTGGGGTCGCTCCACGCTGGGCGTGATCCCATTTGTCTGGCTCGGTCAGCGCTGGTACGGCGCCCAGGGCGCGATGGCGGGCTACGGCCTGGGGGTGGTGTTTTTCGGCGTGGCCGGCGGCCTGTTGTGTTTTCGCGTGGTCAAGCGCTTGCAGGAGCAGGTCGGGCCGCCACAACGCCGCGCCTGACTTCCCGACACACATGCGCTGCGCCTGAGACCATGCGTATTCTGGACATGCTCACCTTCAGCACCCTGGTGCGAAACCGGCACTTCGGGCGCACAGCCGAAGAACTCAGCACGACCCAGCCCGCCATATCCTCCAGGCTGGCGGCCCTGGAGTCGGAACTCGGACACAAGCTGATCCACAGGGTCGGCAACAACTTCCGTCTCACCCCCGAGGGTGAAGAGGTGCTGCGGGTGTTCCAGAACGTGCTCGACAGCATGGACGGCCTGAAGGACACCCTGCACAACCTGGATGCGAAAGCACCGGTGCTGCTGCGCATCGGTGCGATCGACTCGGTGATCTCCACCTGGATGCCCAGTGTGGTGGAAGCGCTGCACCAGACCATGCCCAGGCTGAAGATCGAACTGACAGTGGAGAGCACCAAACGGCTGGTGCATGGCATGCACCGCGGCGAATTCGACCTGATTTTCGCAGTCGACCCGGCCATCGGGGACAGCTTTCGCAGCTTCGTGAGTTGTGTGCTGCAGATGATCTGGGTCGGCTCGCCGAAGATCATCGACCCGCAGCGCCTGTACAGCGTCGACGACCTGGCGCGCCTGCCGATCATCACGTTTCCAAAGAACGCACCTCCCTACCGCCAGATCGCGCCCTATTTCCAGGACGAGAAGGTGCTGGCGTCCAGCCTCACGAGTTCCAACTCGCTGTTTGCCATCATCAACCTGATCATCGACGGCTTCGGCGTGGCCGCCATTCCTGCAGTGATCATCCGGCGCGAGCTTCAGTCGGGCCTGCTGCACCCGATACAGGTGTCCAAACGCTTCCCGCCCCTGCCCATCATCGCCACCTACCAGTCCACCACCCACCAGGACATCGTGCTGCGGGTGGTGGAGCAGGCGCAACGCAGCGCCGCCAGCTTTTGCGCTGGTGTGGACCCGGCCACGGCGTGGCTGGTCTGAGAGCCGGGGACACCAGCGCAACCCGCCTTATAAAAAAACTTTATCGGCGGCATTCTGAATGGAGATTGAGCAGCCAGCGTTCTGCCCGTAAACTGCATCGAGACCTACCCTGACCAGACCGGACCGGACCGACACAATGACCAAAAACATGTACCTGAGATTCGTGGATGCCAATGTGCAGGGCACCATCACGATGTACTGGGACAACGCGCCCAAGACCTGCAAGGCCCTGTGGGGCGCGCTGAAAAAGCCGATCCGCTGGGATGCTTCGCACGCAATGTTCTCCGGCCCGGAGATCATGATGGGCCTGCCCGAAGCCGCGCGCAACTTCGACCCGCTCGCACTGCCGCCCGAAAACCAGACCGTGCAACCCGATCCGGGCGAACTGCTGTGGTTCTACCAGCCCAAGAACTTCTTCAAAAACGACCCCAGCGAATTTTGGGAGATCGGCCTGTTCTACGACGCTGGCGGACGTACCTTCGGCCCCACCGGCTGGATCCCCTGCACCTACTGGGGCCGCATGACCGAAGGCCTGCCGCAGATCGCTGAGCAGTGCCGCCTGATTCGTCGCGAGGGCGTCAAGACGGTCGAAATCGGGCGCCTGCCCTGAGTTTTTCCATCGCCACTGAAGGAGTTCCGCATGAAAACCCGCTTCCCCCTGACACTGCTTGCTGCCGCCAGCCTGACCCTGCTCACCGGCGTTGCCGTGGCGCAGGACAAGACCTTGACGATCAACTCCTTTGGCGGCGCCTACGAGACTGCGCACCGCAAATGCGTCATCACGCCATTCGAAAAGGAGACCGGCGCCACCACCAAGGTGGTGACCGCCTATTCGGCCGACGCATTCGCCCAGGTGCGGGCGCAAAAGGCCGCGCCCCAGTACGACGTGATCCATTTCTCGGGCGGCCAGGAGATCGTGGCAGCGACCGAAGGCCTGTTGTCGCCAGTCGACCCGTCCAAAGTACCCAACCTGGCGGATGTGTACCCGGTGGCCAAGGCCAATCTGGTCAAGGGCGAGGGCCCGGTCTACTCCATTGCCGCCATCGGCCTGGTCTACAACAGCCAGTCGCTGCCCAAGGCCCCTGCGAGCTGGAAGGACCTGCTCGACCCCAAACTCAGCAACAAGCTGGTGCTGACCGACATCTCCAACGGCTACGGCATGCTCGGCTTCCTGATGATCAACCGGGTGGCCGGTGGCGACCTGCGGAACATCCAGCCCGGCCTGGACGCGGTCAAGAAGCTGCTGGCCGCAGGCGCGATCGTGGTCAACACATCGCCCGAAATCCAGCGCGAGTTCGCCCAGAACGGCGCTTCGATCGCGCCCTATGCGTCCGACTACGCGTACACGCTGACCAAGGCCGGCCTGCCGATCAGGTTTGCCCAAGGCGCGGAAGGCACACCCGCAAGCTTCATCACCGCCAACCTGGTGGCGAACCGGCCCAACCAGGCGCTGGCGCTAAAGTTCATCGACATCAGCCTGTCGGAGAGCGCCCAGACCTGTTTCGCCAATGAGCTGCGTTATTCGCCCACCAATGGCAAGGCAAAACTGGCGCCCGACGTCGCCGCCACCGTGGCATATGGCGCGACTGCCATGCAGACCCTGTTCCGTTTCGATGCACCGACGATCGAGGCCAACCGCGCCGGCTGGGTCGAGCGCTGGAGCAAGACCATTGCCAAGTGAGCGCAAGCGCACGGGCGCTGCAGGCATGCGCCCGGCACCGCCACCCGACGGACCCTGGCCCGGCAGTGCATGACGCGGAGGTGCTTCGGTGAACGACCGCACCGAAAACCTGTTGCTCGCCCTGCCCGGACTGGTGCTACTGGTGCTGGCCTACTTTCTGCCAATCGGGCAGATGCTCGCCCTGAGCATCTCGGGCCGTGAAGGCCCCACGCTGGAGCATTTCGCGCGTTTCCTGAGTGACCCTTTCTATATCGGCATCCTATGGCGCACAGTGCGCCTCTCGCTGCTGATCACCTTCATCTGCGCACTGCTCGGCTTCCCCTTCGCCTACATCATGGCCCGTGTCGGCCCGCGGCTGCGCATGTGGATGGTGGTGGCGGTCATTCTGCCGCTGATGACCAGCGTGGTGGTACGCACCTTCGGCTGGATGGTGCTGCTCAGCCGCAACGGCATGGTGTCGCAGATCGCGCGCGATCTGGGCTGGGCCGAGCGCAACTTTCAGCTGATGCACTCCGAGTCCGCGATCGTGATCGGCATGGTGCAGGTTCTGCTGCCCTTCATGACCCTGTCCATCCTGGGTGTCATCAGCCGCCTCGACACGCGCCTCGAAGAGGCAGCGCGCACCATGGGCGGCAGCTTCCTGGACACCATGCGCAGCGTCGTCCTGCCCTTGTCCCTGCCCGGCATCGTGGCTGGGTCGCTCTTGGTGTTCACGTTGTCGGCCAGCTCCTTCATCACGCCCAGCCTGATGGGCGGCGCGCGTATCCAGGTGCTCGCCGGTTCGGTCTACAAATCGGTCACGCAGACGCTCGAGTGGCCGTTCGCCGCGGCGCAGGCGGTGATCCTGTTCGTCGGGGTGCTGCTGGTGCTGATCCCCTACGTCAAGATGACGGCACGCCCCCATGGTTAAGGCAGTGCCCCTGCCGGTGCGGCTGTTCGCCATCGGGCTGGTGACTCTGACGGTGCTGGTGCTGCTGGCGCCACTGGCGGTGGTGGTGGGCGTGTCGTTTTCGCAGAGCGAATTCATCGCCTTTCCACCACAGGGCTGGAGTTTGCGCTGGTACCGCGAGGTGCTGGGCTCCGGCAGCTACCTCGCTGCGGCCATGACCAGCCTGAAGATCGCGGTTCTGGTGACACTGGCCGCGACCCTGATCGGCGGCGCGGCGGCAGTGGCGCTGCACCGCGGCAAGCTGCCGTTCTCGGCTGCCATGGCCACTTTCTTCCTGTCGCCGCTGGTGCTGCCAACCATCATCTTCGCCATCGGGATGCTGATGTTCTGGAGCACGCTGTTCGGACAGGTATCGGTGCTGACCCTGTGGCTCGGCCACACAGTGGTATGTTTGCCGTATGTGATCCGCACCACGCTGGCGGTGCTGGCCGAATCCGACCCGTTCCTGGAGGAAGCCGCCCGCACCATGGGCGCCGGGCGGCTGCAACGGCTGTGGTTCGTGGTCGTGCCGCAATGCCTGCCCGGGCTGGGCGCAGGCGCGTTTTTCGCATTCAACATCTCCTTTGACGAAGCCGTGTTGTCGCTGTTCCTGCGCAAGCCCGACCTGACCACCCTGCCGGTGCAGATCTATGGCCAGCTGGAGTTCAGCCCCGACCCGTCCGTGGCGGCCGTCTCGGCCATCATGATCGCCCTCACCATCCTGATGATCCTGGTGATCGACCGGATCCTGGGCCTGCAACGTTTTGCACGGAGCTGAGTCGTGGCGAATGTCCGTCTGAACGCCATCCACAAGTCCTTCGGCACCAACACGGTCATCCATGGCGTGTCGCTGGATATCGCCTCCGGCGAGTTCGTCAGCCTGCTTGGTGCCTCGGGTTGTGGCAAGACCACCCTGCTGCGCATCGTTGCCGGTCTGGAAAGCGTGGGCTCGGGCACGGTCGAGATCGACGGCCGGATCGTCACCGACCTGCCGCCGGAGCAGCGCGACATCGCGATGATGTTTCAGTCCTACGCGTTATTGCCGCATTTGAGCGTGGCGGAAAACGTGCGCTTTCCGCTGCGCATGCGCCGCATGGGCGCGCGCCAGGAGCAGCAGGAAAAGGTCCGGGCCGCGCTCGATACGGTGCAGCTCGCGCACCTGGCAGGACGCCGCCCGGACCAGCTCTCCGGCGGCCAGCAGCAACGCGTGGCGCTGGCCCGCGCCATCGTGTCGCGTCCCAAGGTGCTGCTGCTCGACGAGCCGCTGTCCAACCTCGACGCCCGGCTGCGCGAGGACATGCAGGTCGAATTGATAGACATCCACAAGCGCCTGTGCCTGACCACGATCTTCGTCACCCACGACCAGGAGGAAGCGCTGAGCCTGTCGAGCCGCATCATCCTGCTCAACGGCGGGCAGATCGAACAGCAGGGCACGCCGGCCGAGATTTATGCGCAGCCAGGCAGCGCGTTTGCATCCAGCTTTCTGGGGGCTGCCAACCTCGTTCCGGCGACCATCGCGCGCTCGGGCAACGCGACCATTGCCACGCTGGCCGACGGTCAGCGGCTGGCCGTGATTGGCAGCCAAGTGCCAGTAGGCCCCACGACACTCTCCTTGCGCCAGGAAGACCTGAGCATCGCTGCAACAGACGGCGCGAACCTTCAGGCCCGGGTTCGCACCCGGGTGTACCTTGGCTCGCGCAACCGCTATGTACTGCAACTCGCCGGCATGGAGATCAAGGTGCTGGCCGGCAACGAACAGGTTTTTGCCGACGGTGCAATGGTGAGCGTGTCGATCGATCCCGCGCGTGTGCGTTGCCTGGCGCGCTGAGGGGCATTCAGACCGCGAGCCGCCGCGGGTCGTCGATTGCCTGCCACCAGGAGCAGACCTTGCGGGGTTGCAGGCTGAACCCGAAATAGCTCCGTCACCCGCAGCGCTTCAGCCGCGCGCCGCCTGCAACTGGTCGCGCGTCCGGCGCGCCTCGGCCCGTGCCGCGGTGGCAAAGTCGTCCTGCGACGAGGCGTAAAGGATTGAGCGCGACGCGTTCACCACGATCGGTGCCACCGTGCGGCCCGCGTCCGCGCGCCAACCGGCCCGCACCGTGGCCACGGCGTCGCCACCCTGGGCACCCACGCCGGGAATCAGCAGCGGCACGGTGGGCGCCAGCACTCGCACCCGTGCGATCTCGGCCGGGTAGGTGGCGCCGACCACCAGCCCCAACTGGCCATTGGTGTTCCACGGGCCCTGGGCCAGGCTGGCAATGTGCTCAAACAGCAGAGGCTCACCCGCTACTCCGGCCAGGCGCTGGTTCTGCAGGTCGTCGCCGCCCGGGTTGGAGGTGCGGCACAACAGGAAAGCGCCCTTGCCCTGGCGCTTCAGGTAGGGCTGCACGGAATCGAAACCCATGAAGGGCGACAACGTGACCGCATCCGCGCCATAACGCTCGAACGCCTCGATGGCGTATTGCTCGGCGGTGGAGCCGATGTCACCGCGCTTCGCGTCCAGTACCACTGGCACCTGAGGCGCGACCTGGCGCATGTGGGCGACCAGACGCTCCAGCGCAGCTTCGGCGCGGTGGGCGGCGAAATAGGCGATCTGCGGTTTGAAGGCAATCACCAGGTCGGCGGTCGCGTCCACGATGGCGGTGCAGAAATCCAGGATGCGGCTTGCATCACCCTTCCAGGCGCCGGGAAAACGCGACGGCTCGGGGTCGAGGCCGACACACAACATCGATCCGTTCTGCTGCTCTGCCCGTGCGAGCATGTCGACAAAATTCATGGCTCTGCTTTCACAAGAAACAAGGGTTGGCGTCAGGTTTCGGGCGCGGCGCTGGCCGGTTGGCCGTTCGCGCTGGCGCGTGCCAGGCACAGGTCGGCCCAGGCGCCGGCCTTGTCTTCCTGGGCCCGCAGCAAACGGGCCGGCGAGTAGGTCACCACCACCGGAACGCCTTCGAAACCATGCACCCGGCCGCGCAGCTTGCCAAACGGGACCTTGGCGACCTCGGGGTCGGTGGCCACCAGCAGCGACAGCGCCGCGAACCGACCCATCGCGAGGATGACTCGGGGTTGCACCAGCGCCACTTCGCGGCGCAGATACTGCGCGCATTGGGCGAGTTCGTCCGGGCCGGGATTTCGAACCACGGCAGGCCGGCACTTCACCACATGGGTCAGCCATGCACCGGTGCCGCCAGACCCATCACGCGTGCACTGCACGGCGCGCAGCATGTTGTCGAGCAGTTGACCGGCCTGGCCCGCAAATGGCGCCCCGGCACGCTCGTCCTCCTCGGTGGGTGGGTCACCGACCACCATCCAGTCGGCCTGGCGATGTACGGGTTGCAAGGCAAACACAGCCGCCTTGCGATCCTCGCACAAGGAGCACGCGGTGCAGCCGGCAATCGTGGTTGCCAACGTGGCCAGGTCCATGCCAGGCACTGTCGAGACTTGCCGGCCCGTCAGCGCGTCAGGCTTCGCCGCCGCCACGACCGCGCCAGCCGGTTTGGCGTGTGGCATGGTGGTCGGCGCGGGCGCCACCGCAACGGGGCTGGCCACCGGTCTGGCATGCATGCGCTCTGCCGTGGAGGGGCCCACAGACTGCGGCGCCGGAGATGCCGGCGCCGGCCACCAGACCTTGACGCGCATTTCCGCCAGCATGGCGCGTTGCCGCAGGTCAAGATCGAGGCTCACTGGTGTACCTTCGTGCAGCGCACTGCGGCATTCGTCCCTGGGGGCGGCCATGCGGCGCATGGTGCCGCCCCGCCGCGAACTGAAGCAACGCAAATTGTCTTTCCCGCCATTTGGTGGTTCACGGTCTTGCTTTCACAGACGCAGGCTCATCACCACCGCGTCTTCGCGCTTGCCTTCACCGTTCGGGTAGTACGCCTTGCGCTGACCGACACGGCGGTAACCCTGGCTGTTATACACCTGCATCGCCCGCAGGTTGCTGGCACGCGCCTCCAGCCACAACCACTGCGCGCCCTGTCCGCGCGCCCATACCGCGAGCGCATCGAGCATGAGCCGGGCCCAACCCTGGCGCTGGAAGGCAGGATCGACCGTGATGTTGAGCAGGTGCACTTCATCCACGCCCTTCATGGCCACGTAATACCCGATCACCGTCGCGCCACCCGTCAGCAGGCGGGCTTCGTAACCGGCCTGCAGGGCATCGCGGAAGTTGGCCAGCGCCCAGGGGTGGTCATACGCGCTCTGCTCGATGGCCAACACTGCGCCCAGGCGCGCCAGCAGCATCGGCTCGAGTTGGGCTTCAGGCAAACGCAGGATGGCGCTCATCACGCCTCCTCCATGCTGCGCACTGCGGTGCGAGCGTGCTTGGGGCGGCCCGGCGCGGTGCTCATCAGGAACACCTTCGTGCTGCGCACTGCGGTGCGAGCGTGCTTGGGGCGGCCCGGCG
>JANOUM010000850.1:0-2915 GCA_031416855.1 Rhodoferax sp.
CACCCGCTTGCTGGCCTCCGGAGATCCCCTCGGAACCCGTGTTTTCAGCACCCGCATCGTGCAGGTCAGGGCTGCGGACACCACGGCCGTCGGGGCGCCACCTGCCCCTGCGGGCCCGCGCGCGCCGAAGATCCCGGCGCCAAAACCGCGACCAGTTGCCGCTGCCACCGATGCCGCCCTGGCGCCGCAGATCGCGCAGGCAACACTGCACAACGAGGCGGCTCCGCCGCCGGAGCCGGAGGCACCAGCCGAGTTGGTACCGGCGACGCCGCCAGTACCGGCGGCGTCGGTTGCGCAAGCCAGCACGGATGCCGCCAGCGCCGCGGTGTCGCCGGTACCGCCGGTGATTGCGCCGGCGCCGAACCTGCCCAAGGACGTCGCCCAGCCGCCGCGCAATTACGCCGTGCCAGGCTCGGTACGGCTCAAGTTCAACGCCAACGGCATGCGCGGCAAGCTCGAATACCACGCCAGCGGGGAATTGGCATGGCTGCACGATGGCAGGCGCTACGAGGCGCGCCTGGAACTGGGCGCCTTCCTGGTCGGCTCGCGCGTGCTGAGCAGCACCGGCCAGCTCACCGCCGACGGGCTGGCGCCGAATCGCTTCTCGGACCGATTTCGGTCCGAGCAGGCGGCGCATTTCGACCGCAACCGGGGCCGGGTGACCTTCAGTGCCAACACACCGGAAGCCGACCTGCTGGCGGGTGCCCAAGACCAGTTGAGTGTCTTCGTGCAACTCGCTTCGATGATCGCCGGCGAACCAGCCCGTTATCCGACCGGGTCCACGATCACGCTGCAGACGGTCGGGCCGCGCCATGCCGAACCGTGGCCGTTCGTGGTGGAAGCGCAGGAGAAGCTCGCATTGCCGGGCGGCACGCTTGACACGCTCAAGCTTACCCGGGCGCCGCGCCGCGACTACGACCAGAAGGTCGAGATCTGGCTGGCCCCGGCGTTGTCCTACCTCCCGAGCCGTATCCGGATCACCCAGACCAGCGGAGACTTCATCGACCAGCAGTGGCGCGCAAGCGCTGGCCCTTGAAAAACGCCCGGCAGCTTCCAAGTGCAAGATAATTACCATTCAGGGAGAATGAACGATGCATATGCTCTACGACTCCGAGACCTTTTCCGTGACCCACATGCTGGCCAATGCGCCCGAGGTGGAGAAGGCATCGGTGGTCGCGTCTTCGCACGATCCCAAACCAGCCCCCCTGATGGCCCGTCACGGATTCGAGATCGTCGACAAGCGTGCCGGCAAGGAGGTCTATCTGGACGGCTCCTGGGCCGAATTGTTCCAGCAGCAGATCGCTGCCTGGCAGGTGCGTACACCCACGCAGGAAGAAGTCGAGGACACCCTGGAGGGTTACGCCGAGCTGGCGCAAAACCCGGTCGTCGTCCACTGAGTCGCTCGGGATGGCGTGGGGCGGCAGCTCTGACTTGAGGCGGTCGCCCTTGCCGTGACCCGGATCCTGATCACCCTGATCGCCCTGATCACGACACTTGGCCTGGTGCAGGCTTGTGCAGTCGTCACACCGGACGTGGAGCAGCGCCTCGCCCGGTTGCTGCCGGCCGATATCCTCCTGCTGGGCGAGCAACACGACGCGGATGACCACCAGCAACTGCAACGCGCCGTGGTGCTGGCGCTGGCACAGCGCGGCCAACTTTCCGCGCTGGCACTGGAGATGGCGTCGCAGGGCCGATCAACCCGCGGGCTGGCCGCCAACGCCGACGAGTCCGAGGTGCGCGCGGCCTTGCAATGGAACGAGTCAGGTTGGGCCTGGGCGCGGTACGGCCCGGTGGTGATGGCTGCGGTGCGCCACGGTGTACCCGTGCTGGGCGCCAACCTGCCGCGCGAGGCGATGCGCAACGCGATGACCGATACGCGGCTGGACACGCACCTCGCGCCGGCCCTGCTGGAACAGCAACACAGCGCGATACGCGCAGGCCACTGCCTGCTGTTGCCGGAGAACCAGATCGCGCCCATGACACGGGTCCAGATCGCCCGCGACGCTGCCATGGCGCACACGGTGACGGCTGCCAGCAGGCCCGGCATGACGGTGGTACTGGTGGCCGGCGGTGGGCATGTGCGGCGCGACCTCGGTGTGCCGACCCATCTCGCACCGTCCTTGCGCACCCGGGTGGTGCTCGCGGTGGCCGGCGAACCCGAACCGCAGGCGTGGGCGACGACCGACATGGTCTGGACCACCGCCAGCGTGCCGCTCAAGGACCACTGCGCGGAGCTCAAGCGCCAGCTCAAGCCCTGAACCACCTCAACACCTTGCGTATACGCAGAACACGCCATCTGGCTGGTCGGAGGTGGCGTAGTGCCGGTCATGGGCAAAACTCAGCGCCCGGATGCTGCCTTGGCGCACCAGCAGGGCCAGCTTATCCTTGAAGCCCAGCACATCGAACACCTCCAGTTTCACCGTGAAGGCGAACGGGGCACCCGGTTGCAGGACGCGGAACAACTCGTCCAGGCAGCGGGCATCGACGTGGCCGTGGGTGAAGGTGCCGCAACAAGTCGCGCCGCGGTATCGTGCACCAGGGATCTCCAGCGGCAGGTTCAGGTCGGCTTGCAGGAAATGCCGGTACACCCCCCGGCGCTGCGCGACCTGCATCATCTCGGGTGACACGTCGAGGCCGTCGATGGAGGTGAAACCATGCTCCGCCAGCGCCTGCCCCAGCAGGCCGGTGCCGCAACCGATGTCCAGCACCGCAGCCTCGCGATCGGGCAGGTGCGCGGCAAGCAGCCTGGCCACGGTCTGGGGCGACTGGTAGTGCAATCCCTGCAGCATGGTCTGGTCGTAGGTCGGTGCCCAGTCGCGGTACAGCGCACGGGATTTTTCGTCGCTGTCGAGCGCGTAGGCCCGTTCCAGCAGTCTCGCGGCCTCGGGGCTGACCCCGGGAGGAATGATTTTTGC
>JANOUM010000851.1:0-10007 GCA_031416855.1 Rhodoferax sp.
CCACCACCGACAACTCCGGTATCTATGTCTACACCCAGTCCTGCGATTACAGCACCGTGGCGTGTCTGAACCAGAGCCCGATCACGGCCGGCACACTCGTGGCCGGCGGTTTGGGCGACGTCGACCTGTCGACCTACGACACCGGCGACATCACGGTGGCCAACCTGTCGGCGGGTAACCGGATCGATGTGCACGCTGGCGAGCAGTACCGCACATCGCCGTTCTTCGCCAACTACACCGACTTGCCGACCAACAACAATGTGGCCCTCGGAACGGTCGTCTCGGGCGGGCGTACATCGGTCAGAAACGATGGGCAAGGCAACCTGACGATCACCAGCCTGAGCGCCGGTGACCGGGTTGACCTGCGTGCGGGCACCAGCTTCACCCCGGTGGCCTTCACCAGCCAGAAGACGACCAACACCATCACGGTCGGCAACATGGAGCCGGCAGGTGCCTTCAACGACTACCGCATCAGCAACAGCGGCATCGGCAATATCACGCTGACCGGTGCGGTGGATCGCAGCAATTCGGGCGACATCTTCCTCTCGGCCAGCGAGGGCTCGGTCACCGCGCTGGGCCTCCTCACCGCCCGCGACACCATCAACATCACAGCGTCCGGCAGTGGCAGCGTCGCGCTCGGGCAGCTGGTGTCTGGCACCGCCTCGACAAATGGCAACGTCACCGTCAGCGCGGCGGGCGACCTGTCGTTTGCATCTATCAACGTGACCGCGGTCAGTGTCGGTTCAGGCAATGCCACGCTCAGCGCGACTGGGGGTTCGGTCAAGACCACCAACAACGACACCGCGGCAGACATCGTGACCAGCGGCAACGTCACAGTCAACGCCAACAACGCGGCCAATGGTTCCATCGGCGACAGTGCCTTTGCCAACCCGCTGGATATCCGCACCGCTAGTGGCAAGGTGGTCACCCTGTCTGCAGGCAAGGACATCGGTGCCGCCGGCAAGTCGGTCACGGTGGATTCCGACGGATCGCTGATCGCCACGTCCACGGGCGGGCAGTTCCACCTGGCGGCCACCGATGGCACAGTCGAAAAATCGCTGGCCACCATCCGCCTGTCGGCGTCGGCCAGCGGCATCGGTGCCAGCAATACCGCCAACTTCACCTCGCTCGACCTCGATGTCTCGGCTGCCAGCGATGGCAGCGCGATCACCATCGGCGACCTGGTGCGCGCTGCGGGCACGCTCAACGAATTCAGGTTCGATGCCACCGGCACCAGCGCACTGAACTTCGGCAATGTCAACTTCGCCTCCACGGGGCTCAACCAATTGGCGCTCAACGCCACCAACGGGTTGATGCAGGCCACGCCACTGGTCAACAGTATTAGCGCCGGTACCGCCAACCTCAGCGGCGGCTCAGGTGCAGTGAGTGTGGGCGACATCACAGCGCGCTCCGTGCGTGCAAGTGGTGCCAGCATGGCGCTGCGCACGGTCACCAGCACCGGTATCAGCCGCTCGAATTTCAACGGGGCGATTCCCGACACACTGACGTTGTCGACCAGCGGCGGCGACATCGCGGCCACTGGCAGCCTGACCAGCTTCACCGCCATCGACATCAACAGCGGCGGCAACATCATGATCGGCGGCGCGGTCACCAGTTCGGGCGCCACCCGCAACACCTTCCGGGCCGCGCCAGACCAGGTTCGGGTGCAGGCTTCCGGCAACATCAATGTCGGTGGTGCAGTCGCCGGCCTGACCGCCACATCGGTGGTTGCGGGCGGATCGATCAGCGTTGGCGGCATCGGCATAGACGGCGGCACCACCTTCCTCGGTGGCAACAACATCACCGACAACCTCACAGTGACGGCCGGCTCGGCGCAAAGCATCACAACCCTGGCCATCACCGACGGTTTTTCCAAGACAGTCTCCGGGGGCACTTTGAACATCGCGGGCGGAATCACCGGCGCGACGGCGGGCACAACCATCAACGCCAGCACGTTCAACACCGGCAACCTCACCACCGGGGGCACACTCACGATCAACGCCACCGGGGCCTACGCGCCAGCCAGCGCCATTGCGCTCGCCGGCACCGGTGCCGTCACGATCAACGCGCCAGGCGGCATCGACCTGATGGCCAATGTGGCCACATTGAACTCGCCCTCGGTGACGTTCAGGGCTTCGGGCGGTGATGTGCAGGCGGCCCTGACAGGCACGACCAACCTCACGATCAACACCGGCGGCAAGTTCAATGTCACGTCCGGTACCGCGTTGACCAATCTGAATGTCACGGCCGACGGCGTGGCCGCCGGTGCCGGTGCGGGTTCAAGCGTGGGCGCGCCCGGCCAGGCAATCAGTGTGTTGACCGCTGGTGGCGCGATGGCGATGGGCCTGCAGTCCGCGACGATTTTGACTGACCGGTACACCGAAAGCTCGTCTTCGGTCGCCAGCATCGACATCACTACGACCGGTGCGTTCGGCACCGGCGGCAGTTCGATCAACGTGTCGGCGCCAGTGGCCAACATCACGACGCCCTCGATCACCTTGGCCAACGGAAGCCTGACGTTGTCGACAGCAGGGGATATCACCCTGACATCGGTTGCCACCGGAGGCGGTTCCGTAAGCGCCAGCACCTCAGCCGGAACGGTCAACCTGACGTCGGTCACCAGTGGCGGCGGGTCTGTCACGGCACGAACGTCGGGTGACGCGACCAAGCATGTGAATGTTGACAGTGTGGTGTCGCTTGGCGGAAGCGTTTCCCTGACCGCCGACAACGGCAGCATCGTGCGCAGCGTAGGCGCTTCCGGCCTGCAGATCGACTCAAGAAACGGCGCCGGAGCAGCCAGCGGCACCACCACGCTGAACGCATCGAAGGGCAGTGTGGGTACGGCGGCGGCACCGATACTGACCCGCGGTGCATTGGCGCTCAGCATACGCGCCAAGGACGAGATCGCGGTCGATGCGGGCGCCGCTGCGGCGCTGACCAACCTGTCGATCACTGCTGCGGCGACCGGCACCGGCCTTGTCAACGTGGCGAATTCCAACTATGCCGGCCTGAGCGTGACGCGTGTCGTCGATGCCGACGGCCCGAACCTGACCCTTGGCGCCTTGACGGGCGCGCCCGGTGCGTTCTCATTGACCGCCACTGATGGCAACATCAAGGTCGGCGGAGACATCAGCGGCGTCACTACGCTGGTGCTGAATGCCGGCAACAGCTTCAATGCGACCGGCGACTTGTTCATTGCGGCCGGCGCCGGTCCGAGGTCGGTCAGTGCGGGCAGCTACAACCTCCAGGCCGGCCGCGATGTGATGATCACGGCGGGTGCCACCGCACTGGACGACGTCTCCGTGACCCAGACCTCGGCCTTTGTGAACAACACCGTGTCCGCAGGCCGCGACATCGTTCTCCGGGCCGATGGCGGTTCCGCTGTCCTGAGCCAGGGCGTGTCGACGTTTACCCAGACTGTGTCGGCGGGTCGTGACCTGCTGGTCTCCGGTGGGTCGGCCGGGGTGGCTGGTGCATCGGCCGCAATCACCTCGACTGGCTCCCAAAACCTGACCGCCGGCTCCAGTCTGGTGATCCAGGCTGGCGCGTCCGACGGGGCGACGGCGAGAATCACGGCGGCCAGCAACCAAAATACCGGCTCCATCACCCATTTGTCGGTGCTCGGAGGCGGCACCAACGCCAGCGCGCAGCTGACTGCCGGCACATCGCAGTCCATGACACAGATCACCGGCGAGATCAAGCTTATCGGCGGGAGCGGGACCGACTCGTTCGCCGAGATCGTTGCCGTGTCCAGCCAATCGCTGGGCAGCACCAACTTCGCGACCGATCTGGTGCAGGTCAAGGGCGGGACAGGCGCGGGCGCCTATGCGTCCGCGCGAACGGCCGCCAGCCAGACCATCCTGAGTTCGGGCGACATCCGGGTCGAAGGCGGAGTGGGCCTCGGTGCATATGCCGAACTCAAGGCCGGAACGTCTCAGACCCTTGGCAACACCAGCATCCCGTGTTGTTTCTTCAATGACCCGACCGCTGCCATCCTGGTCCAGGCCGGCTCCGGCGGAGTTGCACGTGTTATGGCCGGAGGCAACCAGGTCCTTCGGGCTGGCGAGGGCATCTCGGTCCTGGGTGGAAGCGGTGCCGGTATGTCGGCCTCGATCGAGACGACCGTCGGTGCCCAGAATATCGGCACGTCGAGCAATTTTGGGAACGATCCCACGGGCGATATCATGATCCGGGGTGGCAGCGGTGCCGACGCCTTCGCGTCGATCAAGGCACCAGGAACACAGACCATCAACACCGGTGGCACGATCAGTGTGTTGGGCGGATCGGGCGCGACCCCCACCTCAGGCCCTGGCGCCTACGCCGAGATTCTCAGCACGGCTGGCGGGCAAACCATTGGTTCGACCTCCACCAATTTCAATAACCCCACCGGCTCCGTTGTCGTTCGCGCTGGCAGTGGCGGTATCGCGCAGATCAAGGCCCAGGGTAACCAGACGATCAGAACCAGCGGAGACCTGTCGGTCATTGGCGGAGACGGCGCCAACCTGACAGCTTCGATCGAGTCGGTGGCCGGGTTCCAGACCATCGGCGACACCAGCACCTCCAACAGGAATCCATCGGACTCCATTTTTGTCACGGCCGGAACCGCAACCGGCACGGCGGCGTGGATCAAGGCAGGCACCGGGCAGACCATCGACGCCGGCGGAATCATCGCTTTGCGGGGCGGGCCGGCCAACGCCTATGCGGAAATATCGACGGCGGCCGGCTCGCAGTCCATTGGCAGCCAGTTCAGTTCGGATCCAACCGACAGCATCAGCCTGACCGGCGGAACCGCTGCCGGGTCTTACGCCTGGATGACCACCGCTGGTTTCCAGACCTTGCGTACGGCTGGCGACCTCGCGCTGACAGGCGGTACGGGTGACAACGCAGGCGCGCTGTTGCTGGCCGGCACCGGTCAATCCTTGGACGTGTCGGGCAGTCTCAGCCTGCTGGGTGGCAGCGGCAGCGCCCCGGGTCTCAACGAAACCGCCATTCGCAACACCAGCGGCGCGCAATTCATCGACATCGGTGGCGACCTGCGCGTCACTGGTGGCGGTTTTGGTTCCGACACCTGGATCAAGCAGAACGGCGCAGCCGCTCAAAACATCGTGGTCGGAGGCAACCTGAACCTGCTGTCACCCGCAGCGACACCGAGCACCGGCGTCACCAGCATCGAAGCACTGGCCGGTGGCCAGGACATCCGGGTTGGTGGGGCCATGAGCATTGACAACCAGGGCGGTTGGCTGACTTACGTGACGACCACCGGCACCCAGGGCATCGCAGCGCAGTCGCTCGCCATCAGCCTGTCGTCCACCAATGCTGCCAACCCGTTCGCCGGCCTGTCGGCCATCGGCGACATGTCGATCAACCTGAGCGGGGACGGCAGCCTGCGCCCCGACAGCACGGCGGTTGCCCCGTCTGCAACGCTGACGTTGGCCAATCGCAGCGCTGCGGCCGGCTCGTTGGCCGCGATCAAGACTTCGGGCAACCTGTCGATCCTGATGGACTACCAACAGGGCAGGTTGACCAACTACGAGGCGGCCGGCCTGGTGGCGATCGGAAGCGCAGACGGGCAGGGTGCAACCCTGATTTCTGCGGCTGGCAACCTCACGCTGGTCGCCGGGCAGCTGCTGCTCCAGGGCGGTGCCAGCGCCGCGTC
Organism: Rhodoferax sp.; assembly: GCA_031416855.1. Lineage (GTDB taxonomy): Bacteria > Pseudomonadota > Gammaproteobacteria > Burkholderiales > Burkholderiaceae_C > CAISIP01. The sequence continues at coordinate 5,657 of JANOUM010000851.1, forward strand.
GGATGCAAAACTTCTGTCGGGGGCCCAGCCACCCGCCGCACCCACCGGAACCATGCTGATCAGCACCCTGTACGGGCCGGTCAACATGCTCGGCGGTGCGGGTGGTGGCGCCTATATCGACCCGATGGAACTGAACATCGTCGCCAACGGCTCGGTGCTGATGCAGGCCGGCTCCGGCGCAACGGCCAACACCAACATCACCGCAGGCACACTGAACCTGGCGCCTACGGCCGGCAGCCTGAGTCTCATCAATTCGACGGTCTCCGCGGCCACGTCCACCATCACCGTGGGAACCTTCAATCTTGTCGGATCCGGCAACCTTGTCCTCCAGGGCGGCACCATCACCGTGGCCAACCCGAGCACGATCGACATCGTCGGGCAGTGCATCGGCTGCAATACCAACCTGCTGCCGCCTGCCCTGTTCAACATACAGGCCGCGCCACCGCCACCGCCCACCAACTTCGGCGCCGAGGTCGCTGCCGATGTGCTGTCCCTGGCCGAGCTGTCGATCGACATGTTCGAGCTGGTGTTCGACGAAAACGGCGATCCGGTGCTCAGGTCCCGGCGTCTGAACCAGTGTTATTGAACGAGGGCACGGGCATGACAGCTTTCACACAGTCGGTTATTGTTCATTCTGTGGCACCGGCAGCAGAGAGCGGTGCCAGTGGCAGGGTGCGGCGTGGCCTGGTCGGCCTGGGCATTGTTGCGCTCGCCCTGGCGGCGAATGCCCAGCAAAAGGCCGGCGAGGTGGCCCATCTGCAGGGAATGGCCACGGCGCAACAGCCGGGCGCGGCGTTTCGATTCCTGGGCCGCGGTGACCCGGTGCTCGAGGGCGACATACTGACGACGACCGACAAGGGTTTTGCGGTCGTGACGCTGGCCGACGGCACCAAGTTCACGCTGCGTCCATCCACGACCTTCGCGCTCGAGCGCTTTTCGCAGACGCAGGGGGCGGAGTCGGCGGTGATGCGCCTGTTCAAAGGCGGGATGCGGGTCGTATCGGGGTTGATTGCCAAACGCAATCCGGCGGGCATGGAGTTGCGCGTGAACACCGCCACCATCGGCGTGCGCGGCACCAGCTTTGACGCCCGGATCTGCGGCGACGATTGCCGGGCCGAGAATGCGGCACCGATCGCCGCTACGACGCAGGCATCCCAGGTGCCAGGGACTCCGCCGCTCGGCCAGGTGGTGGCCCGGGTGGTGCAGTCCAGCGGCGAAGTGGCGGCCAGCCAGCCGGGCCAGACGCCCAGGCCGCTGGCCGTGGGCGCGCCGCTGTACGAGGGTGACGCAGTGCGCACCGGCGCCGCCGGTGTCGCCGTGATCGGATTTCGCGACCAGACCAAGGTGTCGGTCAACCCGCAGACGGCCATCCGCATCGACGGTTTCGTGTACAGGAAACCGCAGAGCAGCGACAACATGGCCTTGTCCTTGCTCAAGGGGGGCCTGCGGGTGTTCACCGGGCTGATCGGCAAGCAGGCGAGCGACTCGTTTTCCGTGCGCACGCGCACCTCGACCATAGGCATTCGTGGAACCGGCATGGACATCAGCTGTGAGGGACCGTGTGTGGACAGTTTGATCGGCGAGGCACCGGTGGCTGCCCCCGGCGACGCGGCAAACCCGAAGAAGACCGATGGCCTGTTCATGTTGACCTGGGAGGGCGGCTCCTACTTCGCCGTCGGACCGCTCGATGTACCCTTGAACCGGGCTGGATTCATCGGCCCGGACGCCACGCCGCTGCTGCTGGCCAACATTCCGGATTTCTTCAACGATTTCGGGTCGCCACGCCCGGACGGCGTCGTTGTCGACTGGGACAACCTGTTTGCCAGCGTGTCGCCGGACGGGTCCGACGGCCTGTACGTGCTGGTGCGCGATGGCCATGTGTTCCTGGCCGACCGATCTCGCATCGACCTGGGCGTGAACGAGGCAGGTTTCCTGGGCCAGAATGGCCTGGCCCGACGGATGTCCCCGGTGCCTGGTTTCCTCGCCAACGATCCCTACCCGTTGCCGGAACTGTTCAGTGGTTCGGACGCACAGATCTTTCGCCTGTTCGGCGTGACACTGGGCGTGCCCGGCCAGGAAATATGCCGACTGTGAGGATGTGAACATGCCAATCCACTACACCAAAATACCGCCCATGAAAGCTGTTGTCCTCGCCGCGCTGCTACTTGTTCAGGCGGCCTCGGGTCAGGCGCAAACCGCTGCGCCGGCGCAACCAGCCGAACCGACGCTGGATATCCGGAGTTTTCTGGTTGAAGGCGAAAGCCCCATGTCCGAAGACGAATCGCGTGTCGTGTTGGCGCCGTTCCTGGGGCCGAACCGCAGGCTGGGCGACATCGAGACTGCGGCAACCACGCTCGAACGCGCGATGCGCGAGCGTGGCTTCGCGTTCCACCGCATGTTTGTGCCGGTGCAAAAACCAGTCGACGGCGTGATCCGGCTGCAGGTGATCGGCATCAAGCTTGGCAAGGTGGAAGTCACCGGCAACGAGAAATTCACCACCGACAACATCCGGCGCAGCCTGACCAACCTGCAAGAGGGGCAGGTGCCCGAGGTCAGGACGCTGGGCCGCGATGTGACGGCCAGCAACACCAACCCGGCGAAGCAACTGAGTGTCACCTTCCGGGAGTCGGCGCAGCCCGGCTTGGTGGATGCCCTGGTGCGGGTCAAGGATTCGCCGACCCTCGTGTTCTTTGCCGGTCTGACCGGCAACCAGGGTGTTTCCGGTCACGCACCAGCGCAAAACACCTACCGCCTGACAGGTGGTATCCAGCATGCCAATCTGTTCGACCGTGACCATGTGGCCACCGTCTCCTACACCACCGACCCCGGTAACCCTAGCGATGTCAGCCTGTTCGGCGGGTTTTACCAGATCCCGTTCTACGGCACCGGGTTCAACCTTTCGGCCTACTACACCAAGTCCGACATCAGCTCCGGGCAGGTGCAACAGGGTGCCGGCGTGTTCGACGTCAGCGGCAGCGGTCGCTTCATCGGGGTGCGACTCAGCCGCGCCCTGACACGCATCGACACATTGCAGCAGACGGTCGGCGTTTCGCTGGACAACCGCCGGTTCGAGAACAACACCACCTTTAACGGTGCATTGATACAGCCGGACGTGGGTTCGCGGGTCGTGACCCTGCAGTATTCGTTCCGCAACGAACCCAGCTGGGGGGAGTTGTCCGGTGGTCTCGAATACGCGGTCAACGTCGGTGGTGGCAGCGCCAACTCCATGGCCAACCACGCGGCAAACGGGGGCGTCAAGAACTGGGACGCCTGGCGTTACAACCTCGAGGCGTCCATGCAGGCATCGGGCTGGCAATTCACCGGAAAGCTCAAAGGCCAGATCTCTAACGACGCCCTCGTGCCCGGCGAGCAGCTGGGTCTGGGTGGCGCGAGTTCGGTGCGCGGCTTCGCGGACCGGGTGGTCGCGGGCGACTTCGGGCACCACTGGACCATCGAGGCCCAGGGTCCGACGATGGGCGACTTGCAGTTGCGTCCGGTGGTCTTCGTGGATCGGGGCCAGGTTCATACGCGGGCGACCGGTGCAAGCGACGTGCTCGCCAGCGTGGGCGCAGGCCTGCGTTTCACCCAGCAGAACCTGCAGTTCGCCCTGGACCTGGCCCAGGTGGTCGATGGCGAACGTGCGCGTGGCAGTGTCCGGCCGGTGCGCCTGCACCTGGCCATGGCGTACCGCTTCTGATCAGTTCTTGCCTTGTGGCGCCGGCAATACCAGTTGCGCCGCCAGTGCCACCCGCACACAGTCCTTGAGGTGCTCCTCGCCCAGGTAGCGCAGGACCGAGTAGCCAATCGCAGCCGAAATCACCTGGCCAGCCAGCGGCACATAACGTGCCGCCTGCTTGGCACCCATGCGTACCCCCACGGTCTGTGCCAGCCGCAGCACCAGTTCCTTGCTGATGAACTTGCCGATCAGCGCCGAGCCGACCATGCTGACCGCTTTCTGCACCTGGTGGCGCTTTTCCGGCGCCAGCCGGTCGATCTGCTCCGGTGCCAGGCCAAAACGCGCGTTCATGGCCGGGACCAGCCGGGCCAGCAGGGCGGCATCGACCGCCCAGTCCAGACCCGGCACGGGAACTGCGCTGGCCGCCGCTGCCACCATCGCACGGCGGTGCAGTAGCTTGCGGCAGGCCAGGACGGCACTGGTGAGTTGCGAGTGGCCGTGGGCGAGTTGGAGTGCGGTGGGCATGGGCAATGGCGCTGTCAGGTGTGTTGACGGGGAATTGTCAGCCAATGGGGCAGAGCTTATTTTGTCGGTTTGACGCGACAAATAGCGCCTTATTTTCCCCCCGCGAGCTTGTTTGCAGGTTACTGAACGTAGCAATCTCCTTACACTGCC
>JANOUM010000852.1:0-2351 GCA_031416855.1 Rhodoferax sp.
CAGGACATCGTCGCCTGGTGCCACGACCACATGGCGGTCTACAAGGCACCGCGCATCGTCGAATTCGTCGACGCGCTACCCAAGAGCGGTAGCGGCAAGGTGATGTGGCGCTTGCTGCAGGAGGCGCAACAGGCGGCCTGATCGGCACGCCTGTGGCGCCGCAGACCGGGACTTCCACTGCCGCCACCGTCCTCAAAGACCATGGCAGCGTCGTGCTTGTTGCCTGAGGCGTAACGTCCCAGGTTATTGCATCGTCGTGGTCTTCACAGGAGCGTTCGACATGAAACCGATCCGGACCTATCCATTGACCTGGGTTTTGGTAGTGCTGGTGGCGGTCTTGCTGGCCGCGGCGGTTCCCTCGGCGCACCCGGCCCTGGGGCGCCTGCCGCCCGATATCAGCCAGAAAATCGTCAACGTGCCGCTGGCGGCGACGCGGGACGATGATCGGATGGTCGTGTTGGTGACTTTCAAACGCGACCAGCGCATGGCTGTGGAAAGCTGGATCGATGGCCTCAAGCTGCAGGACCAATCGATCATGTGGGTGCGCATGCCGGTCATCGACGACCCGGGCGAACCCGCGCTGCGGGCGCAGGCCGAGGGCCGGTTGATGGCGCGTTACGCCAGCCCGGGTGAGCGTGCCAATTTGCTGCCCCTGATCACCAACCGGGCTCAGTTTGTGCAACTGACCGGCCTGCGCGACGCCACCGAGGCCTCGGTGCTGGTCATCAACCGGCGTGGCGATGTGTTGGCCCGGGTGGCCGGCGCGTATGACGCGGACAAGGCGGCCATCGTGATGGATACCGTCCGCCTGCGCGAGTTGTGACGCACTCGGTGCACTGCACCACACGGCCTGGCATCGGGACGATGCTTCAGATGTAGCCCACGACCGGTTGCACGTGGCGCATGTGCAGCGACATGCCCAGCGCGGCCATATGGTTGGCGTTGCGCCCCAGGATGGTTTGACACAGGGGCAGGAAATCCGCCTCTTCGAACGCGGCATGGGCCCGGTAGTCGCCGACCAGTTGCTGAACTGCCACGACGTCCAGCGCCGTGTCCTGGCCCTTTGCGATCTGCCGGAGTTGCGGCTTGACAAGCGACCACCAGGCCTCGATCTGACGGTGTTCGGTGGTCAGGCGTTCAACCATGGTGGCGACCTGCGTGTACTCGGCGCCGCTCGTTGCGCTTGCCAGCACGGCTTGAAACAACGCTTGTTCCTCCTCGGCATGGTGCTTGATGATGACCGCATCGAACAAGGCCAGCGTGTCGGCGGCGATCGAGCGCGCGCGCTCGGCCGGGGCCAGCAGGGCCGGCAGCGCACCGAGGCTTTCGAGATGTGCCAGGATGCCCACATGGCAGTCCGAGAAGTTGGCGATCGGCGCACTTGAGTCGTCGCCCGGCGCGGGATTGGAAGTGTTCATGGGGACTTTTTGTTGTGGGTGCAGGGTTGGTCGCCGGAGCATTCTGGGCTTCACCCGTCGGCGGCTGTTTGATACCGGTCAATTGCGCGCCGAATCCGGCTTGTGCGCCACCGTCTTTGCTGCTGAACCCTGGGCAATCGGGTGAATCTCGCCCCCGCGCTGTGCGGCAATCCGCTGCCCATAACTTGCGTCGATCTCGTTGAAGACCGGGTCGTCGATGTCGCCATTCGCCGGGCGATAGGGCCCGGTGCCGCTGTGCGTGGCGTCCGACGCCGGCACGAAGGCACCGCTCTGCACGTCGAATACATGCACCTCCCCGTCCTCGATCACATAGTGCCAGCCGTGCAGGGCCAGTTGGCCGGCATCGACCTGCTGGCGCACCATGGGGTAGTCCATCAGGCGCTCCAGTTGCAGCACCACCGCGCGTTGCTCGGTGCGGCGCAGTGCCTCGGGCGAGGCCCGCACCGGCAGCACGGCTTCGCGCCCCAACTCCAGCCAGGCGGCCAGGTTCTTGGCCTCGGGCGGTACTTCCTCGTACAAGGCCCGGATGCCGCCGCAATGGCTGTGGCCGCAGACCACGATGCGCGACACCTTCAGGTTCAAGACCGCGAACTCGATCGCCGCCGAGGTGCCGTGGTAACCGGTCGAACCGTCGTAGGGCGGCACGAACGCACCCACGTTGCGCACGATGAACAGTTCGCCCGGTCCGGTGCCGGTCAGCAGGTAGGGGACGATACGTGAGTCCGAACACCCGATGAACAGGATTGTCGGGTGCTGGCCATCCCGCACCAGGTTCTGAAACTGCTCCTGGATCCCGGGAAAGGTGTGCTCCCGGAAGCGGCGCAGTCGCTCTAGCAGTTCGTCCGGCACCGAAAACTCCTGGTGTGACCAAACAATTACTGAACCAGCGGCGTGTCTGCCGCTTCGAGATCG
>JANOUM010000853.1:0-1543 GCA_031416855.1 Rhodoferax sp.
AGTGGATACTAAACCTCCAGCCATTCCTTGCGCGTGGTCGAGTCCAGGCGCAAGGAAGCGGGTGTGCCATCGAACACGATGCTGCCATGCCCCATCACCAGCGCACGGTCGGAAATCGCCATCGCAATGGTCAGCTTCTGCTCGATCAACAGCACCGAAATACCCCGATCCTTGAGGCTCTTGAGGTACTCGCCGACCAGTTCGACGATCTTTGGCGCCAGCCCTTCGGTGGGCTCGTCGATGATGATCAGATCCGGGTCGCCCATCAGCGTGCGGCACAGTGTGAGCATCTGCTGCTCGCCACCCGACAGGACGCCGGCCTCGGTGTGCTGCCGTTCCCTGAGGCGCGGAAACATCTTGTACATATCCTCGAACGACCAGCGGCTGCCCTTGCCGCCGCCCTTTTGCCCCAGCAGCAGGTTCTGCTCGACCGTGAGCTTGGGGAAAATCTCGCGGTTTTCGGGTACGTAGCCGATGCCCAGGTGGGCGATCTCGAACGGCTTCATTCCCAGGGTTTCGGCACCCTGCCAGCGCACCGAGCCGTTGCACGCGACCATGCCCATGATGGCCTTGGCGGTGGTGCTGCGGCCCGAGCCGTTGCGCCCGAGCAGGGCCACGATTTCCCCCTTGTCGACCTTCAGGTGTACACCATGCAGCACATGGCTCTTGCCATAAAACGCGTTCAGTTCTTTGACTTCCAGCAGCATGTCAGTGCCCTCCCGCCTGTGCGTCGGCGACGGATGACCCCAGATACGCTTCCTGGACCCGCGCGTTGGCACGAACCGCCTGCGGGGTGTCGAAAGCCAGCACCTCGCCATAGACCACGACGGCGATCTTGTCGGCCAGACCGAACACCACGCCCATGTCGTGCTCGACCGTCAGCAGTGTCTTGCCAACCGTCACCTGCAGGATCAGCTCGATGAAACGCGTGGTCTCGCTGCGGCTCATGCCGGCGGTGGGTTCGTCGAGCAGCACGACATCGGCGCCACCAGCAATGGTGATGCCGATCTCCAGTGCCCGCTGCTCGGCGTAGGTCAGGTTCATGGCCAGCACCTCGCGCTTGCGATCCAGGTGGATCATCTGCATCAGTTCCTCAGTGCGCGCGTTCGCGTCGTCGAGGTCGGCCAGGAACTTCCAGAAGCTGTATTTGTAGCCCAGGCTCCACAACACACCGCAGCGCAGGTTCTCGAACACACTGAGCTTGGGAAAAATGTTGGTGATCTGGAAGCTGCGCGACAGGCCCAGGCGGTTGATCTCGAATGGCATCAGGCCATTGATGCGTTTGCCGTTGAGCAACACCTCGCCGCTGCTGGGTTCGAGGCGCCCGCTGATCAGGTTGAACAGGGTCGACTTACCGGCGCCGTTGGGGCCGATGACACCGATGCGTTCACCGGCCTTCACGGCAAGGTCGACGCCGCGGATGATCTCGGTCTTGCCGAAGCTCTTGCGCAGGTCTTTCAGCTCCAGTGCGTAGCGCGAGTCCATGCTCACAGGGTTTCCCTTCGTTTCATTTCTTTCTCGATGAACTCCTGGATCTCGCCCC
>JANOUM010000854.1:0-1571 GCA_031416855.1 Rhodoferax sp.
GCAGCCCGGTCGGCGAAAAGCGACCTGACGAACTCCGGCGCTGCTCCCGGAAACAGATACGGCGCACTGGCAGGCTGGGACGTGAAAGGCACTGCGGCCCAGAACAGCGCTGCGTCGGCCCACTGCGCGACGATCTCCGCCAGGCCGCGTATCGGCTCAGGATACAGGGCAGGCCAGGGTTCCATGGCGTCAATCACTTGGCACATCAAGGGCGTATCGCAGTAGATGTCTGCGCCGATCTGCAAAAACGGGGTGCGCCGGTAACCGCCCGTCAGGGCCACCACATCGGGCTTGGGCACGACCATCGGGACGGTGACCGAGTGCCAGGCAAGCCGCTTCGCGCCCAGGACCAGGCGAACCTTCTCGGAAAACGGCGACAGCTGGAAATGGTGCAGGATCAATGATGGCATGGTGGACGATCCGTGGTTCATGTCGTGAGCGCATTTTGCCAGGGGCGGGCGACTGCGTGGCGCGCCATACTACCCGCACACCTCCCAACCCGTCCACCACCATGAGAATCAATCTGCGATGCCCGTTTCAGGACAAGGACCTTGCCAAGCAACTGGGTGCCCGCTGGGATCCGGGTCTGCGGGTCTGGTACGTGGAGAACACGGCCGATCTCACGCCCTTCGCGCGCTGGATTCCCGGGCACCCGCGTGACCCTGATGCCGCGGAACCTGCCCGGTCCAGCGCCGCTGCGCGCCCTGCTTCGCCTGCCGCTGCCCTCAGCCCCGAACGATCACGGCACGGCGCCGCCGTGGTCACCGGACCGGATGTCATCACAGACTGCGGGTGCACCGCGCTGCCGTGGGAGCACTGCGCCTGCGTGACGCAGACCGACCATGGTGCCCGGAACCGGGGTCACAAATCTGTCTGAAACCCGCATGGATGCTTGGTTTTGACGGTAATCGTCTCGAAGGTAGCCGGCTCATCGAAGATTTCTTGCGCAGTTCGCTTCAATAGCTCAGGCCGTTCTGACCCAACGCGCATGGTGTGACCCCATCAGAAAGGTTGGTCGCTGTACCTCGCGGGTGCCATGCCCCGCCGCTCGCCACGCCGTACACCCAGTATGCGGGCCGGGTCAGGGCATTCTGCTGCAATCACCAACCAAACACAGCCCGAGTTTGGTCTGGGTCACGGCCGGTAGACACTGCGCCCAGCCCCGTAGTAGCGGTCATAAAGGTGCGCATATGCCCGCGACATCTTCTCGGTGCGTACGTCTTTGGTGTACGCCGCCGGCAGCGCAGGTGGCCGGATCGCAAACCTGAGGGTCTGCATCGCAGCGGCGGCGGTACATGTCGCCGGCCACCCACATCTGCGAGGCCAGAAAGAACTCGTTGTTGGCCGGCGTGGCCCAGTCGATCACGCGCAGCGTCTCGGTGCTGTGGCCGCCATGCTCGCCATCGTCATCGCTCACCTTCACCTTCACGCCGTCTTTCAGCAGCCGGTAGAAGTCGCGGTTGGCGTTGACGGCGATCTGCTTGGAGCGGTCCTGCGCGAGCTGCTCGACGGCCTGGGTGTAGGCGTCGGCCGGCAGGCCGGGGTTCAGGCGCTCCAGCGCAGCGCGCAGG
>JANOUM010000855.1:0-2232 GCA_031416855.1 Rhodoferax sp.
ATGGTCTTGGCCGCGACGCCGCCCGAAAGCGTTAGCGCCGCAACCGTCAACACACTGGTCAGAAATAGCCGAACTCGCATGATCCTGTCTCCTGGTTGGTTGAACTACATTGCCGAAACTTGATGGACTTCCTGCTGGCTGCGGCCCGCATGGTGCGTCCATGCCGGCTGGCGCCGAAAATTCTTGTTCTTCTTCCTCAAACTCCACCTTACACCTTTGCAAGGCACTCGCGCCATAGTGGATTCCCCACGTGTCCTGGCCGCGCTGCCCGCCCGGCCAGAGGGCCAGTATCCCGACGCTGGCGAGCTCATGGTGCCTGCGCGCACGCCTTTCACAGCGTGTTCTCGCGCGGGCTTTCCAGGTATCTCCTGAACGCTGCCAGCCAAAGGGCGGCGACGGTGCCGTCGCAGGCCCGATGATCGACCGACAGCGTCGCCGTCATCACGGTTGCCACCGCCAGCTGACCACCCTGCACCACCGCCCTGGGTGCGGCGGTGCCCACGGCCAGAATGGCGGCCTGGGGCGGATTGATCACTGCCGTGAACTCGCGCACGCCGTGGCCGCCCAGGCTGGAGACGGAGAACGTCCCGCCGCGGCATTCGCCCTGCTCCAGCGTTCCGGCACGGGCGCGCGTCGCCAGGTCGCGCGACTCGCGCGCGATCTCTTGCACGCTTTTGAGGTCGGCGTCGCGAATCACTGGTGTCAGCAACCCTTGGTCCAGCGCGACGGCTATCGCAATGTGAACGGCCCGGTAGCGGCGGATGGCCGCTTCGGTGTAGGACGCATTCACCGCCGGCACCTCGCGCAGCGCCAGCGCCGCAGCCTGGATGACGAAGTCGTTGATCGACAGCTTCAGCCCCTGGTTCCCGGTGCCTGCGGCGTGGGCGGCACGCAGCGCCAGCAGCGCGTCGAGATTGCAGTCGACTCGGGCAGAGAAATGCGGCGCCTGCTGCTTGGACTCGGTCAGCCGGCGCGCCAGCAACTTGCGCCCGATTGAATTGGGGATTTCGTCGAACGCCGGCAACTGGTCCACCTGCGCTTGCGCTGAACCGGCGAGCGCCAGCGCGGCCAGCACGTCGGCCCGGACGACGCGCCCGCGCGGGCCGGAGCCCTGCACTGCGGCCAGGTCCAGGCCCTCGCGCCGTGCCATGGCGCGCGACAGCGGGCTGGCGAAGCGTCGGCCATGGTGGTTGTGATCGGTCTGCAGCGGCGCCATGTCGTGCTCAGGCTGCGGTGGGCTCGATCACCGCGATCTGCTGCCCCATCTTGACCACCTCCCCCTCCTGCGCGAGCAACTGCATCAGCCTGCCGCTGCAGGGCGCCTCGACCTCGACCACCGCCTTGTCGGTCTCTATTTCCACGACCAGTTCGCCGGCACTCACGCTGTCGCCGAGCTTCTTGACCCAGCGCACCAGCTTGCCTTCGCTGACAGTGAGGTCGCCGAACGGCATCATCAGCGGTTCGCCAGGTGCCAGTTGCGGCGTGCTGCTGGCGGCAGTTGCCCGGGCTGGCAGCGGTGCTGCAGGCTGCAGGCTGGCGCTGTCCGCAGGGGCAGTCTTTGTCCGGGTCGGCTCTGCAACAGGCACCGGCGCAACACCACTGCGCGCCCGGCGCGGAGGCATTGCCTCACCGGCGATCACCTGCAAGCTGGCGGCCACAATCGATTCGACGCTGATGCGCATGGCGCGCTCCAGAGCCGGCGCAAAAGGGTGGCTCATGCTGTCGGTGTGCAGGCGGGCGACCGGGGCGTCCAGGTGGTCGAATGCCAGCTCGTTCATGGCCTGGCCGAGCTCGGCACCCACACCGCACATCGCCCAGCCCTCGTCGGCCACCAGCAGGCGGCCGGTCTTGCGCACGCTGGCGGCCACCGTGTCGACGTCCAGCGGCTGTATCGTGCGCAGGTCGATCACCTCGCAGGACACGCCCTGCTCCTGCAGCGCCTGCGCCGCCTGCAGGGCCAGATGCACGATCTGGCCGGCGCTGGCAATCGTCAGGTCGGTACCGGCGCGGGCGATGCGCGCCACGCCAAACGGCACCAGATGGTCGCCGGTGGGCACCTCGCCCTTGGTCGAGAACAGCGCCTTGGTTTCCAGCATCAGCACCGGGTCGCCGGCGCGCAATGCTGTTTTCATCAGGCCCTTGGCATCTGCCGGTGTGGACGGCACACAGACAATGAGGCCCGGCACATGGGCCCACATCGGGTGGTACATACCGCTGTGGTGCGGCCCGGCG
>JANOUM010000856.1:0-1792 GCA_031416855.1 Rhodoferax sp.
TTGCGGATGAACACGAAACCCATGCCGGGCACACCTTCCAGGCACTTGCCGCTGGCAGCCACCAGCGCGTCGAAACGGGTCTTGCGGGCGTCGATCTCGAGTGCGCCGAACGAGCTCATGGCATCCACGATCAGCCCCCGGCCGTGTTGCTGGCACAGGTCGGCCACCTCTTGAAGCGGGTTGAGCACGCCAGCACCGGTTTCGCAGTGGATCAGGATCACGTGTGTGATGCCGGGATCAGCCTTCAGCTGCTCCGCCATGGCCAACGGCGAAACCGGTTGCGCCTCGTCGAAAGGCATCAGCGTACAGCGTCGCCCCATCAGGCTGGTGAGGCGCGCCGCGCGTTTGCAATAGGCACCGTTGTCGAGCACCAGCACATGGCCGTCGCGCGGGACCACGGTGGCCACTGCGGCTTCGACGCTGAAGGTGCCACTGCCCTGCAGGGGTACCACCACATGCGACTCGGCACCGTTGACGACGGCCAGCAGGCTCTTGCGCACGCTGGCGGTAATGGCATTGAAATCGGCATCCCAGGAGCCCCAGTCCTTGAGCATCGCAAGTTTGGTGCGCAGGGTGGTGGTGAGCGGGCCAGGGGTCAACAGGATCTTGTCTCTGTCCATGGTGGGACCTTTCCAGGTGCGGGTAGTCGGCGTGTCGGTGGGAGCCGTCGCGGCCCCGACCCGATTGGACGAGTCGAGGCAAATTTTGTCAATTGTTTTTTGTAGATTGTTGACAAATAGCATTTTTGTGATTCCAATGCGGTCATGAGAACTTCACGACCACCCAGCGGGGCATGCACCTCAGCTGGTACAGCAAAGGTCCACCCATGAGTTCGGCGCCCCACCCCACTATTGCCTTGTTGCAGAACAACTCCCTGACCATGGTGGTACAGCAGGAGATCGAGCGCGCGATCCTTGCCGGCGAGTTCGGCCCCGGCGCCAAACTCAACGAAGCGGCCCTGGCCCTGCGCCTGGGGGTTTCCCGCGGGCCGGTGCGCGAAGCCTTTCGCATGCTCGACGAAGCCGGCCTGGTACGTACCGAGAAAAACCGCGGCGTGTTCGTGCGTGACATCCCGGTGGACGAGGCGATCGAGATCTACGAACTGCGCGCAGCGATGGAAGAATCCGTCGGCCGCCGACTGGCCATGAAGATGACCGCCGGACAGCGCCAGGAGGCCGAGGGCCTGGTGCGCGCCATGGAGGCGTCCGTCCAGGACCGGGATGCGCACAACTACCACCGGTTGAACCTGCAATTCCACGACCGGCTGGTCGAGATGGCCGGCAACCGCAAGCTGACCACGATCTACCGCAAGCTGATCAAGGAAATCTCGCTGTTCCGGCGCATCAACCTGGACGACGCGAACCAGTTGCCGGCATCCGCCCACGCGCACTGGAAAATGCTGCGGGCGATTGCCAGCGGCGAGCCTGAATTGGCCGGCCGCGCGATGTTCGAGCATGTGATCCAGAGCAAAAACCGCATGGTCGAGAACGAAGCCCGCCGGCGTACCAACCCCGCGCCAATCCCCGCTTAGGGAGACGGAAATTGCAGAAGTACCGCTTTTCTCCGCCTGTCATTGCGGACTCGATCCGCAATCCAGTGCTCCAACTGCATGGATGCCCCCGGATCGAAGTCCGGGGCAGGCTCATCAAGCCCGGCATGACAGTGGGATATTGGCAATTTCCGTCTCCCTTAGAACCAGAAAGTCCCCCATGTTGACCGTCAATTCCCGCAGCTACCGCCTGCCCACCGTGCCCACCGTCGTGGTGTGTGTGGATGGATGTGAACCCGACTA
>JANOUM010000857.1:0-5035 GCA_031416855.1 Rhodoferax sp.
CACCCGCGAGGTCATCCTGCGCGTGACGGCCATGCACCCGCGCAAGGAGGCGCTCGACCTGATGGCGCGCGAAGTCGCTCCTGCCGGCACCTCCTGGTCGCCGGGCACGACCGGGTCCGGCGGCGGCCGGGCAGCGGCGGCACCGTCGATCCGCCAATATGCGTTCCTGCTGGCGAAATCCCGCTTGCTGCCGGTGGTGCATATCGACGGCATCGAAATCCCGGTGCCGCAGGCGCCCGGCGAGTCACGCCCGGCCGCAGGGGCAAGCGCCATGCCAGCGGTGACGGCAAGCCAGCCGCCGTTCGGCCCGGGCCAGGCCGTTCCCGCCAGTGAACTGCGCGAAGTGCCGCTGATTCGCCTGGCCTGGGCGCGCAGCGGGGACAAGGGCGACATCTCCAACATCGGCGTGATTGCGCGCACGCCCCGCTTGCTGCCGCTGCTGCGCGCGCAGCTCACCGAAACCACCGTCGCCGCCTACCTGGCACACCTGGTCAAGGGCCGGGTGACGCGCCATGAGGTGCCCGGCATCCACGCCTTCAACTTCGTGTGCGAGCAGGCGCTGGACGGCGGCGGCATGCGTTCGATGCGCAACGACCCGCTGGGCAAGGGCATGGGGCAAATCCTGCTCACCATGCCGGTGCAGGTTCCGGTGGAGCTGCTGGCCCTGTGCAGTGCGCCCTGAGGCGCACCGCCCACCCACCCCTCCAGGAGACAGTCATGCAGGACCCCTTACTCAGCCGCAAGCGGCGCACACTCATCGGTGCTGCGGGCGGTGCCGTCCTGCTGCCACTCCTGCCACTGCTGGCCCTGCCGGCGCGTGCCCAGGCCTATCCGAACAAGCCGATCCGCCTGGTGGTGGCGTTCGATGTGTGGATGCACTACCCGGACGTGGTGAACCCCGAACCACGGGGGCGCACGGCGGATGCCGAATAAGGCGGGTGCTCTCGGACGCAAGGACCTGGCGCCCCTGCTGCTGGTCAACCTCGGCGTCGGCACGCATGCCATGATTTGGTACATGGCGAGCACCGTCATGCCCAGCGTGGTGCAGGATCTGGGCGCCGCCGACACGATTGGCTGGGCCACCACGGTGTACCTGGTCACCACCATCCTGGGGGCGGTGGCCATGGCCGGGGCCAAGGCGCGTTTTGGTGCCTGGTGGGCCATGGTCGGTGCCGGCCTGCTGGTGACACTGGGCAGCCTGGTCGCAGCGGCGGCACCGACGATCTCCTGGGTGCTGGTGGGGCGTGCCCTGCAGGGTCTGGGCGAAGGCATGCTGACGGCGCTGAGTTACGCGCTGGTGCGCGAGCTGTTTCACAACGCGCAGGTGCCACGCGTGTTCGGCATCCAGGCCGCCACCTGGGCTGTCGCGATCTTCCTTGGGCCGTTGGCCGGCGGTTGGCTCACCGAGGCCTGGTCCTGGCGCGCGGCATTCCTGGGTGCAGCCGTGCTGCCCCTGCCGATGTTGGCGATGGGCTCGAGGATCCTGCAGCCGCAGGCGCGCGCAACCGGCCCGCGCCTGCCGGCCCCCTGGGGGCGGCTGGTGACGCTGGCCCTGGGTGTGATGGCAATCGGTGCCGCCGACCGGCCCGCCACGGCCGCAGCGGGTGCGGCATTGCTGCTGGCCGGCCTGCTGCTGATCGTGCTGGTGCTGGGCATCGACCGACGCCAGGCGCCGCACCTGTTCCCGACCTGTTTCCCGCGCCTGCGCCACCCGGTGTCGCTGGGCCTGTGGGTCCTGCTGCTGATGCCACTGGCGCAGGCGCCGGTCTACGTGTACGGGCCCTACATCCTGCAGATGTACCGCGGTCTGAGCCCCACCTGGGCAGGTTATTTCGGCGCCACGCACGCGTTGGCGTGGTCCGTAACCGCGATCCTGATGGCGCGCCTGGCACCGCGCTGGCAGGGCCGGGCGATCGTGAGCGGCCCGGCCCTGCTGACGCTGGGGCTGGCAGGCCTGGCACTGACCACGGCGTCCCGGCCGCTGCCCCTGGTGCTGGCGTCGCTGGTGGTGGTGGGCGTGGGCTTCGGCGTGTGCAACATGTTCATCAACCAGCGCATCATGGCCAGCGTGCAGCCAGGCCAGGAGGACGAGACCGCCGGCGCGATTCCCACTCTGCAGGGGCTGGGCGGGGCCACCAGCGCGGCGCTCGCCGGTTTGGCCGGGAACGCCATCGGCCTGGACCGCGCGTTGACGGTCGAGGTGGTGCAGCAGGCCTCGCTGGCCCTGTACGGCGGCGGAGCACTGCTGTCGCTGCTGGCGGTGCGGATGGCCTGGCGCTTCGTGCACCCCAAACCCTCAGAGGAAAGGGCCTACGGACAGTAAGTAAATCAATCGTTTGATTTATTTGGTAGCATGCGCCCCCATGAAAGCCAAAACCGTGGATCCCCACCGGCCACTGCGCCAGGACGGCGAACAATCGCGCGTACGTTTGTTGCGGGTCGGACTGGCCCTGTTTGCCCAGCAGGGCTTCAACCGCACATCCACCCGCGAGATCGCCGAAGGCGCCCAGACCAACGTCGCGGCCATCAGCTACTACTTCGGCGACAAGGCAGGTCTGTACCGCGCCGTGTTTTTCGAGTCCCAGGGCTCCCCGACCAACGAAATCGCGCGTTACGGCGATGCCGCCTTGTCGCTGGAAGACGCCTTGCGGGCCTTGTATGCCAGTTTCCTGGAACCACTCCGGCAGGGCGACATGGCGCGCCAGTGCATGAAACTGCACGCACGCGAGATGATCGAGCCCACCGGCTTGTGGGCGGAGGAAATCTCCACCGGCATCCGACCGATGCATGAAGCGCTGGTAGCGGTGCTGTCCCGCCACTTCCATCTGCCGGCCGCCGACGACGACATCCAGCGGCTCGCGGTGTGTATCGCCGGGCTTGGCGTGCACATGCATGTGGGCCGCGATGTGACCGATGTGATTGCCCCGACCCTGAACACGCAGCCTCGCTCGCTCGACCTGTGGGCCGACCGCCTGGTGATGTATGCAACGGCCATGGTTGCGGCCGAGGGGCAGCGCCGCCAGGCGACGGCAGGCCAGCGAAAGGCCACTACAGCATGACTCGCCCGACCCCCAACATCCGGCACCGCAGCGCGGTAGGGCTACTGAGCCTTGTATTGGCCGGCTGCGCCAGCCTGTCGGCCCCGCCCGACGAACGCGCCCGCCCGGCGCTGCAGGCCCCGGCAGCCTGGCAGGCGCCCCTGCCCCACAACGGCCAGCTGACCGAGCTCGCCCGGTGGTGGGCGCAGTTCGAGGATCCACTACTGAGCCAGCTGGTGGCCGCCGCGCAGGATGTCAGCCCCACGGTGGCCAGCGCACGTTCGCGCATCGCACAGGCCCGCTCCACGCTGGCTGGCACCCAGGCGGCGCTGGGCCCCACGCTCAATGCCGTCGGCGGTGCCAGCCGCGGCCGCCAGGACGCCAGCATGCCGGTGGCCACCAACCTGTCGGCCGGATTGCAGGCGCAGTGGGAGATCGATCTCTTTGGCGCTGTGGCAGCCACCCGCGAGGCGGCCGCAGAACGCCTGGGCGGCGCCGCCGCGTTGTGGCACGACGCGCGGGTCGCCGTCGCAGCCGAAGTGGCGACCCAGTACACCAGCTTGCGCGCCTGCGAGGCACAGGTCGCGCAGGCTGGCATCGACACCCGGTCGCGTGGCGAGACCGCCCGCCTGACCGAACTGGCCGCGCGGGCCGGATTTCAGGCGCCGGCCAGCGCCGCGCGGGCGCGCGCCAGCGCGGCACAGGGCAACAGCCTGCTCACCCAGCAGCGCGCGTTGTGCGATCTGGGCGTCAAGGCGCTGGTGGCGATGACCGGCTGGGACGAACCGGCGCTGCGCCAGCGGCTGGGCGAAGGCACAGCGCGCATGCCGCGTCCGGCGCAGATCATGGTGCGCGGGGTTCCGGCGCAGCTACTGGCGCAGCGGCCCGATGTGGAGGCCGCGGCGCGCGAGCTGCTGGCCGCGGGCGCCGACATCACGCAGACCCGGACGCAGCGCCTGCCACGCATCACGCTGGGCGGCAGCCTCGGTGCGGCACGGTTCTCAGGTGCCGGTGCCAGCAGCGACGGCAGCACCTGGAGCATCGGCCCGGTCTCGGTGACGCTGCCGCTGTTCGATGGTGGCGCACTGAGCGCCCGGCTGGTCGCCGCGCAGGCCCGCCACACCGAGGCCACGGCCCTGTATGGTGCGCGCCTGCGCACCGCAGTGCGCGAGGTCGAAGACGCACTGGTCAACCTGCAAAGCAGCGCCGACCGCAGTGGTGATGCGCGGGTGGCCATCGAGGGCTTCACGGCCTCGCTCCAGGCAACGCAGGCGCGTTACGGCGCCGGCCTTGCCAGCCTGTTCGAGCTGGAAGACGCGCGACGCAGCGCGGTGCACGCCCAAAGTGCCTTGATCGACCTGCAGCGCGAACGCGTAGTGGCCTGGATCGCCCTGTACCGCGCGCTGGGCGGCGGTTGGTCGCTCGACAGCACCACACCCGACGACAGCGCCAAATCCTGACATCCCCCGACGCACAAGAACACCATGACACCCTCTGCCCGAACCCTGTGGACAAGCCTCACGCTGGCGCTGTTGTCGACCCTTGGCTCGCTGGCGCTGCATGCCAGCGCCGCCGATGACAAGAAGCCCGCCGCAGCGCCCGCCAAGGCGGCCCTGACCGTCACCGTGACGCAGGCCCAGAGCGCCAGCATCGCCGTGCGTATCGCGGCCAATGGCAGTATCAGCGCCTGGCAGGAGGCCAGCATCGGCACCGAGGCCAACGGCTTGCGCCTGGCGCAGGTGCAGGTCAACGTGGGCGACGTCGTCAAACGCGGCCAGGTGCTGGCGGCGTTCGCCCCCGAAACCATCCAGGCCGACATCGCGCAGGTCCGCGCCAGCGTGTCCGAGGCCGAAGCGACCCTGGCCGAGGCGCGCTCCAATGCACAACGCGCCCGCGACCTACAGGCCTCGGGGGCACTCAGCACGCAGCAGATCAACCAATATTTCACCGCCGAGCGCACCGCCCAGGCGCGCCTGGAAGCCCAGCAGGCGATGGCC
>JANOUM010000858.1:0-2158 GCA_031416855.1 Rhodoferax sp.
GGCTCGGCCCCCACTCCGGGGGTTTGGTTTGGGGGGCCCCCCCGGGCGGGGGGGGGGGGCCCCCGGGCCCGCAAGGGCTGACCCGACCCGAACGCGTGGTCGACGGGTGGTGTATCGCTTATTTGCTGGTCTTGAAATTGCTGAACGTGCGGGTCTGGACGCGTCGGACATCCTGCGGCAACGCGTCCGGGGCGATCATGGTCCTGGTAGCGGTGGCGTCGAGAAAAATGGACTTGTTGTCGGCCACCTCCTTCTTGACAAACTTCAGTGATGCCGCATTGGGGTTGGCGTAAAACACCTTGTTCGTGAGCGACGCATGCACCTCCGGGCGCAGGATGTAGTTGATGAACAGGTGTGCGTTCTCGACGTTTTTCGCATCCTTGGGTATCGCCATCGTGTCGAAAAACAGGGTCGCACCAGTCTTCGGCACCAGTGCCTCGATCACTACCGGCTCCTTGGGCTTTTTCTTGGCCTCCATTGCTCGCGCACGCGCGATGTTGATATCGCCGGAAAAGCCCATCACCAGGCAGGTGGCGCCGCTGGCCATCTCCTCGATGTAGCCCGATGACGAGAAACGCGTCACAAACGGCCGGATAGCCTTGAGCATCGTGCCGGCCTCGGCATAGTCTGCCGCATTGCGGCTGTACGCCGGTTTTCCGATGTAATGCAGCGCTGCCGGCAGGACTTCGGAGGCTGAATCCAGCACGCTGATACCGCAACTTTTGAGCTTGCTGGCGTACTTGGGGTCAAATAGCAGGCTCCAGGCGTTGTCCGGCAGGGGCATGTCGCCCAGGGCCTTCTTCACCTTGTTGACATTGATCCCGACGGTGACATAACCCCACATCCAGTCGACCAGGTATTGGTTGTCGGGGTCGAGCTTGGCGAGTTGCTCCAGCAGGCCCTTGTCGAGGTTGTTCCAGTTGGTCAGTTTGCCGCGGTCGAGCTTTTGCAGTAGTCCGCCTTCGATCTGGATCTTGGCGAAGTGCGACCCTGGCACCACGATGTCGTAGCCGGTCTTGCCAGCAACCAGTTTGGCATGCAGCACTTCGTTGTTGTCGTAGTTGTCGTAGCGGACCTTGATGCCGGTTTCCTTTTCGAAGTTCTTGATCGTGTCGTCGGCGATGTAATCGGACCAGTTATAGATATTGAGGACCTTGGGATCAGCCGCGTGGGCGGCAACACCCACTAACGCCAGACTGGTAGCCGCTGCGATGGCAGCGCCGAACATTTTCAACTGGGAGACCATGGTGGGTGAACCTTTCACTTGGATTTGGAGGTTATGGATGGGGGCCCCTGCGCCTCGGCCCGTCAGCGCAAAATCATAACAAAAGACAGCGGCCGCAGGCCCTTGGAAGCGGGGGCCGGCAGCACTCAGGCAGTCTTGCGCTGCTGTGCTTGAAGGTGGTCCCGAAGCATCTTGACGCTGCAGGCCACGCCGTGGAAGGTGGGGATTTTCCTTCGGCGCGCGTTCTAGCCAGGGGCCTGCGCGCGGCCGGCGCGCATGCACGGACGGCGGGCGTGGCAGTTTCAGGCCGGCGAAAACAGGTCGATCCGGTCGGTGATCACGCCATCCGTGCCCAGTTCGAACAGGCGTTGCGCGGCCCATTCGTCGTTCACGGTGTAGCTGAGGCAGCGGAATCCGGCGCTTTTTGCCTGGGTCACGGTCGACGTGTTCCACAGCGCATGGTTGCACACGATCGCCACACAGCCCAGGCGCAAGGCGGTCTCGATCCAGCCCTGGGCTGGGGCATCGAGCAACAATCCGCGCGGCAGTCCGGCTTGTGTTGTGCGTGCGCCCTCGAGCGCCTCGACATCGAACGAGGTGAGCAGCGGCGACACGGCCGAACCGGCCCACAGCCTGGCCGCATGGTCGGCTACGACCTTGCCGGTATGGTGCTCCGTCCCTGGCGTGGGCTTGATCTCGATGTTCAGGCAGTGGCCATTGGCGCGGCAGTAGTGCGCGATGTTTTCCAGGGTCGGCAGCGGTTCACCAGCGTAGGCGCGCGAATGCCAGCCGCCGGCGTCGAGCTGCGACAGGTTCTGCCACGGCAGTTCGCCGCCGGTGCCGCGGCCGTTGGTCGTTCGGTCCAGGGTGGCATCGTGCATCAGGAATGGCACACCGTCCCGACTCAGTTTGACGTCGCATTCAAACATGCGG
>JANOUM010000859.1:0-3283 GCA_031416855.1 Rhodoferax sp.
GGGCATAGGCGCTGTAGCGCGAGCGCATCAACAACTCGGCGCCCGGGGCGTGGATGCCATCGTCCAGGCCCGTGTGCCATGGTCCGCAACATTCGAGATAGGTCTTGCCACTGCCGCAGGGGCACGGCGTGTACGGACGGACCAGGCTTTTCTTCATTGGCGCTCCGGAAGTCGCGCCCGCGCCGGTGACAGCAGCAGGCGGTAATGCTGACAGACGAGGTACAGGGCCAAGGCAGACCCCAGGTGCCAGACCGCGTGGCCCTGGAAAAAATGGTTGCCCGGGTCACACGACACGCGGGCCAGGTCCAGCAGCGACGCTGCCTGTGCCACGGCCATCAGCAGCAGGCTGGCCAGGAAATACGCCAGCGCAACCCGCTGCGCCGCCTGCCGACGGGCGCTGAACTCAGTGGCGATGGTGGCAATTGTCGCGAGCGCGATCAGCGACTGGAACGGCCAGTGGAGCAGATACATGCCGTGCACCGCACCCACGCCGACAACGACCAGGCCGACGTAGACCGGTACCAGCGCGCGCGGCGCGATCCACCCGTTGCGCCGTAGGTTGATCACCAGCAACCAGAACACCAGCAGGAACATGCCGACGAAATCGAGGACCTGGCTGACATAGTGGTTGCTGGCATGGTAGAGGCCCGACAGCAGCCCCATGGCGAACATTGCCGGCCCCATCCAGCGCAGTTCCATGTGCGGCGAATGCCGGTTTTGCAGGTAGATCACCAAGCCCAGCAGCAGGTAGGGCAGGTTGGACCACGTATTGGCAGGCTCGCTGATCCATCCGCAGAGCGTCGCCTCGCACCACTTGATGTTGGGCGCGCCGAGCAACTCGGCGCTGGCATGCCAGGGACAATTCGGTGGATGGGGATTGGGATAACCGGGCACCATGCTGGCCTTGGTTATACCCGAGCACGGTGCCACGGCATCTACACTGGACCCGCTCCGCAAGGCGACCGCGCCTGCTTGCCGCCCGCACCTGGAAAGGACCTCGACCTTGACACCCATTCATCCCCTGCTCAATGCCCCACCCCCATGGGCCCTGCGCCTCGGTTATGCCGGCCTGGTTCCCTTCGTATTGGGCGCCGCACTGGTCCGTCTGGTCGACCCCGCTCTGATGCCGTTTGCCATGCTCGCCCTGGCCGGATACGCGGCCACGGTGGCCAGTTTTCTGGGCGGCATCCACTGGGGCCTGGCGATGCGAGACACGGCGCACACGCGGCTGTTTCCCTATGTTTGGGGGGCCGTTCCCAGTGTGCTGTCGTCGATCGCCGTCATCATGCCGCCGTGGGCCGGCCTGGTGGTGTTGGGGCTGCTGCTGGCGGGTTGTTATGCCGTGGACCGCCAGTTGTATGTGCAATACCACCTGCAAGGCTGGTTGCCGCTGCGTTTGCGCCTCACGCTGGTTGCCAGCCTGAGCTGCATGGTGGGCGCCTACGACATGTGACCCAGGTCCCCTGAGGAGGCAACAAGGCAGGCGCCGCGCAATGCCCTGCGGTGCCGGCATGATTTGGCCGCCATGCGGTACTCACACCTCCAGCTGGGGCCGCCCCGCTTGCGGCCAGTCCACATGGAAAAACCTGCCACGCGGCGCATCGGTCCGCTCGTAGCTATGGGCGCCGAAATAGTCGCGTTGGCCCTGCAGCAGGTTCTGCGGCAACGAGGCACTGCGGTAGCCATCGAAATAGGACAGCGCCGCGCCCATCGTCGGTACCGGTACCCCATGCGCCACGGCCACCCCGATCACGGTACGCCAGTGCGCCTGTGCGTTGTGCACACTGGCGCTGAAATGCGGATCGATCAGCAGGTTGCGCAAGGCCGGGTTGGTGGCATAGGCCTCGGTGATGCGTTGCAGGAAGCCGGCGCGGATGATGCAGCCGCCGCGGAATATCTGCGCGATCTCGCCGAAGTTCAGCGTCCAGCCGTACTTGTGCTGAGCGGCGTCCATCAACTGGAAACCCTGCGCGTAGGAACAGATTTTGGAGCAGTACAAGGCATCTCGCACCGCATCCACAAGCGCCTGGCGGTCTCCCATGTAGGGGCCCGGCTGCGGTCCGTGCAACAAGGCGGATGCGGCGACACGCTCCTCCTTGATCGCCGACAGATACCGGGCAAAAACAGCCTCGGCAATGGTCGGCGCCGGCACTCCGGACTCCAGTGCCGACACCGATGTCCACAAGCCGGTGCCCTTGTTGCCGGCGGTGTCGAGCACGATATCGACAAAAGGCTTGCCGCTCACCACATCGGTGTGTTGCAGCACCTCGGCCGAGATCTCGATCAGGAACGAGTTCAGGATGCCTGTGTTCCAGTCGCGAAAGATGGCGCCGACCTCGGCTGCCGGCATCCCGAGCACCGAGCGCAGGATGTCGTAGGCCTCGCAGATCATCTGCATGTCGCCGTATTCAATCCCGTTGTGCACCATCTTCACGTAGTGGCCGGCGCCGTTTTCGCCGATGTAGGCAGCACACGGAACACCACCCACCACCGGTTTGCCCGGCGTGGCACCCTTGATCTCGATGCCGGTGACGGCATCCACCTTGGCGGCGATTGCCTTCCAGATCGGTTCGATCTCCTTCCAGGACGAAAAATCGCCCCCCGGCATGAGCGAGGGGCCGAATCGCGCGCCCTCCTCGCCGCCAGACACCCCGGAGCCGACAAAACGCAGGCCGAGTGCCTTGAGCGTCTTCTCGCGGCGGATGGTGTCGAGCCAGTTGGCGTTGCCGCCATCGATGATGATGTCGCCGGGCTCGAACACCTGCACCAACTCGTCGATCACCGCGTCGGTAGGCGCGCCTGCCTTCACCAACAGCACCGCCTTGCGCGGACGCGTGAGCGAGTCGGCGAACGCGCGCATGGTGGTGCAGCCGGTGATCGCACCTGGGGTGTCCCGATGGGCGTCGACAAACTCGGTGGTTTTGGCTGGCGTCCGGTTATAAACCGAGATCGCGAAACCATGGTCTGCGATGTTGAGGGCAAGGTTCTGGCCCATCACGGCCAGGCCGACAAGGCCGATATCAGATAGGGACATGGTGGTGGTCTCTCTTGGAACTGGGTTGGATGTACCGGCCAGAGCGTACCGCACATGGATCGTCGGCAAGCAGGAAATTGCTGCCGGGCCGTTTTACACCCACTCCGGGCCGCGCAGATTCCAGGCGCCTGACGCCTGTTGATTTGTAAACACTTTTCCGGATTGACACCCGCACTGGCATGGTTACTGCTGCGCCGACTGCGTGCTCCACGGAAACCCCCACCATGCATGACGAAACCATCCCCGCAC
>JANOUM010000860.1:0-1599 GCA_031416855.1 Rhodoferax sp.
CGCCGTGCAGCAAGGCGGTGCACGCCTGCTGTCCAGCCATGTGAACCCGGCCAAGGGGCCACAGGGCGAGGACTGCGTCACCGATGTGGCCTGGATCGGGCCCGAGGATGCCAGCAAGCTGCTGATCCTGGTCTCCGGCACACATGGGGCAGAGGGGTATGCCGGCTCCGGCTGCCACGTCGCCTGGCTGCAGGAACGCTGGTTCGAGCGGGTGCGACCGAAGGACACCGCGGTGCTGCTGATCCATGCCATCAATCCGCATGGCTTTGCCTGGGGGCGGCGCGTCAATGAGGACAACATCGACCTCAACCGCAACTTCATCGACCACGGCCAGGCGCGCCCGGACAATGCGGATTACAGAGCCATCGCGGCGCACATCGACCCGGTGGACTGGGCCGAGCCCGGACTTGCCGTCCACAACCAGGCGATTGCGAAATTCCTGGGGCGCGACAGCCACGACGTCATGTGCAAGGCGATACACGGCGGCCAATATGTGAATCCGCGCGGCGTCTTCTATGGCGGCATCCAGCCGGCCTGGTCGAACCGGCTGTTCCGCGAGATCGTTGCCAGGCACGCGGCATCGGCTCGCCACGTGGCCATCATCGATTACCACACCGGTGGGGGCGTGTGGGGCTATTGCGACCTGTTCATAGACGATGACCTGGCCGGCAGCCAGACGCGCAACTGGTTCTCGCAGGTAAGCGTCATCGCCGAGGACAAGGCCGCGCACGGCAAGAACGCGCAGTCGGAAACCCCTGGCAACCTGTTCTATTCCTTGCCCGGGATCCTGCCGGGCCGGCAGCTCACCCTGTGCCTGGTGGAGCTGCGTACCGGTGAGACCGGGGGACATGACATCGTGCGCGCAGAAAACTGGCTGTTTCAGCATGGTGACCCGGACTCGGCCACTGGCCGGGCGTTGCGTGCCCGGATGCTGGAGCGCTTCTACCCGGCGCGCCGTGAATGGCGGGTCATGGCGGCCTACCAGTCGAATGCGATGCTGACCGAAGCCCTGTGCGGCCTGACCGCGCTGTAGCTTGCGGGGTCGCCTGCAACTAGGGTTTTTACTAGGCGGGCGCCGCCGGGCAATGTAAAGTGACTTACACACAGGGCTGCGTATCGCCGCTACGATCGGGCGATGAACGACCAAACCCCCCACGCGAACACGCTCGATTGCCTGCGTCAGTTGATCGCGTTCGACACCACCAGCCGCAACTCCAACCTGCAACTGATCGACTGGGCCGAAGCGCACCTGTCGCGTTTTGGTGCCCGGATCCGGCGCAGCTACAACGCTGAGCGGACCAAGGCCAATCTGTTCGCCACGTTCGGCGAGGGGCCGGGCGGCGTGGTGCTGTCGGGGCACAGCGACGTCGTACCGGTCGATGGGCAAAGCTGGACCACCGACCCGTTCCAGGCCGACATCCGCGACGGCCGCCTGTACGGTCGTGGCGCCTGCGACATGAAGGGATTCATCGGGGTGGTGCTGGCGCAGGCCGAGAATTTCTCCCATGCGCCTTTGCACTCCCCGATCCATGTGGCGCTCAGTTATGACGAGGAGGTCGGTTGCCTGGGCATCACACCGCTGCTGCGCGACCTGGCCGA
>JANOUM010000861.1:0-4285 GCA_031416855.1 Rhodoferax sp.
GCCGTTGCGCCAGATCTGCGCCCCGAGCGGCTGCACCTGGCACGACGGGACGGTATCGAATGCGATGCGCAGTGCGCGCGCAACATCGGCGCTCTCGATCGGAAGCTCCCAGGTCAGGAAGACCTGGGAGCAGTCCCGCCCGGCGGAAAAATCGGCCGCATCGAAGCCTTGGCTACTGCGCTCTATCACACCGTGCGGCTGGCCGGTGTCGAACAGAACCACCGCACCTCTGACCAGTGGGATGCGCCGACCTGCCATCGGAAAATGCAGGTCCAGGCCCTTGTCCTCGCTCACGAACAGATTGCAAAAGGCCGCACCTCCGTACTGCACACCGTCATGATGGTACCGCGCCCCGCGACAGACCATCAATGCAGCGTCGCTGGCCGCAAGCACCCCGGGCAGGCCAACCGCGCCGGTCCAGTCGGACACCGCCTGCACGTAGTGGCGGTAGTCCGGCCAGCGCATGCGCGAGCGCGCCAGGGGCAGAGACTCGACGTCGCCGGGTTCCAGGGCCAGACGCAGCATGGTCTCCCGCTCCCAGTCCGCCAGCAGCCGGGCCGGGGGCGCAGCAATGTCGACCGTGCCGCACAACACGTCATCGCCCACACTGCGGCTGCGCATGGCATCGCCACTCCGGTACCAGGCAACCAGGCGATGGGGCCCGTGGTGGGTTTCAGGGGGGTGGCTCATGCAGGCCAGTGTATTGAACCAAGAAACGGCGGCGACGATGGAACAACGAACCGGTGCACGGACTGTCGTTCGCATCCCGGCGGGACCGGACAATTGCGCCCTGCTACCGCCAGTCGCGGCGGCACACGCACAATACGCTTCTCGGTGCCGGGCCACCTCCGGGCCGCGCCCACAGACGCAAGGAACCACCCCCATGGCCAGCTACAGCGCCGACATCCATTGGCAACGCGGCGAGCAGGACTTCGCGTCCGGACGCTACAGCCGCAGGCACCTGCTTCGCTTCGACGGAGGCACCGAGGTGCCCGCGTCATCCTCACCCCAGGTCGTGCCCCTGCCCTGGTCCGACCCGGCCGCCGTGGACCCGGAGGAGGCCTTCGTGGCGTCGCTTTCCAGTTGCCACATGTTGTGGTTCCTGTCGCTGGCGGCCAAGAACGGTTACTGCGTCGACAGTTACCACGACCATGCGTCTGGCGAGATGCGCCGCAATACGCGCGGCAAGCTGGCGATGACCTGCGTCACGCTGCGACCGGCGGTTGTGTTTTCGGGCCCCAAGCAACCCGACCGGCCGGCACTGGACGCACTGCACCACGAGGCGCACGAAGAATGCTTCATCGCCAATTCGGTGCTGACCGAGGTGCAGTGCGAGCCGGTATTCCCACCCTGACAGTTCTTCGGCAAGTCCACGCAGATACCGACGGGGCGATCCGCCGCCGGTTCGCAGGCATCCGCGCCACAGATAAACCGGTGCGCACACGGGATCAGTTCCGCAACTCCCGGTACAGGAGAAACAGCCCGCTGCCCACCACGATCGCCGCGCCCACTACCACCAGCACATCGGGCACATGGCCGAACACGAGCCAGCCGAACAGTCCCATGTAGATGATCTGCTGGTAGATGAACGGCCCCAGCACCGCCGCAGAGGCATAACGATAGGCCTGCGCCGCCGCCAGGTGGCCGACACCCCCGAACAGCCCGAGCGACAACACGAGGGCCCAGTTCCACCAGCCATCGGGCGCGCGCCACACCGCCAGGCCGAGTGGAGCCAGCAGCACCGCCGGGATGATCGCCGACATCAGCTGAGTGGCCGCCGGCAGTTCGGAGGCGGCGAGCCGGCGCGTCAGCAGGTTGAACAGTGCGTACAGGATCGCATTGCCGATCGACAAAAAGATCGCCGGGTGAAAGGCGCTAGACCCCGGCCGCACGATCAGCAACACGCCGGCAAAACCCGTCAGGATGGCGCACCAGCGCGGGCCGTCGAGCCGCTCGCCGAGCCAGCGGGCGCTGATCACCGCCACCAGGATCGGCACCGAGAACTGGATCGCAGCAGTGATGTCGAGCTGCAGGTAGACCAGCGCCCAGATGTTGAGTCCGGTCATGCCCGCCAGCATCACGCCACGCAGCAGCTGCAGGGCCGGCCGCTGCACCCGGAACAGGCGCAGGCCATAGTGTGGCGCCAGCACCAGCACGCCCAGCACGGCATGCGTCAGGAAACGCAGCCACACCACCTGCAGCACCGGCAGGCTGACCACCAGGTATTTGGCGACGGCATCGAGCGACGAATAACACAGCGCCACAACACACATCAAGGCAATGCCGATGCGCCGGTCGCGGGCCGAACCCGATGCCAGCAGACTCATCGAACGACCGACCGGGTCGGGCGCTGCATGCCGGTGCCCACTGCGCTCAGAGCTTGCCGGCCACCCAGCCGTGCACGCTCGCCAGGGCCGCGGGCAAGCCCGCCGGATCGGTACCGCCAGCCATGGCCAGGTCGGCCTTGCCACCACCCTTGCCACCGACCTGGGCAGCGACAAAATTCACCAGTTCGCCCGCCTTGACCCTGGCCACCAGGTCGGGCGTGACGCCCGCGGCCAGTTGCACCTTGGCGCCATCCACCGCCGCCAGAAGGATCACGGCGCTCTTGAGCTTGTCCTTGAGCTTGTCCATGCTCTCGCGCAGGGTCTTTGCGTCGGCTCCATCGAGCCGCACAGCGAGCAGCTTCACACCGTTGATATCGACCGCCTGCTGGACCAGTTCGTCGCCCTGGCTCGACGCCAGCTTGCCCTTGAGCGCGGCGATTTCCTTCTCCAACTGCTTCACATGGTCCTGCATCGCCTTGACGCGTTCGTTGAGTTCGGCCACCGGCGCCTTGACCGTTCCCGCCACCTGCGCGACCGTCGCTTCGAGGCCCTGCAGGTAGGCCAGCGCGCCCGCGCCGGTCACCGCCTCGATGCGGCGCACACCAGCCGCCACGCCACCCTCGGACACCACCTTGAACAGGCCGATGTCGCCGGTGCGCTGCACATGGGTGCCGCCGCACAGCTCGGTACTGCTGCCGATGTCGAGCACGCGCACCACTTCGCCGTATTTCTCGCCGAACAGCATCATGGCGCCGGTCTTCTTGGCCGCCTCGATGTCCATCAGACGCGCCTGCGTGGCTGCGTTGGCCAGGATCTCAGCGTTGACCAGGCTTTCAATCGCCTGCACCTGTTCGTCGTTCACCGGCGCGTTGTGCGTGAAGTCGAATCGGGTGCGATCCGCATTCACCAGGCTGCCCTTTTGCTGCACATGCGGGCCCAGCACCGCACGCAGCGCCTTGTGCATCAGGTGGGTGGCAGAATGGTTGCGCACGGTCGCCGCCCGGGTGGCGGCATTCACATGGGCCGTGACCTTGTCTCCGACCTGCAGCGTGCCGGCGGACAGCCGGCCATGGTGGCCGAACACATCGGCCTTGATCTTCTGGGTGTCGGCCACGTCGAACATCGCCGATTCCGAAAAAATCGCACCCTGGTCGCCCACCTGCCCGCCGCTCTCGGAGTAGAACGGTGTGCGGTCAAGCACCACCACAGCGGCCTGGCCGGCGGCAACATGCTCCACTGCCAAGCCGTCGATGAACAGGCCGCTGACGGTGCCATCAAAGGTCAGGCTGTCGTAACCGACGAACTCGTTGCCCGCGCCGCTGTACTCCAGCGCCTTGTCCATGCGGAACTTGCCAGCTGCGCGGGCCTGGGCCTTCTGGCGGTCCATGGCAGCATGGAAACCGGCCTCGTCCACGGTGAGGCCGCGCTCGCGGCACACATCGGCTGACAGGTCGAGCGGGAAACCGAAGGTGTCGTGCAGCTTGAAGGCCACATCGCCCGGTAGCTGCGTCACGCCGCCCATAAGGGCCGCGTCCAGGATCTGCATGCCGTTTTCCAGCGTCTCGAAGAAACGCTCCTCCTCGGCCTTGAGCACCTCGGTGACGCGCTGCTGTTGCGCCGCCATGGCGGGGTAGGCTTCGCCCATCACGGCCACCAGGTCGGCCACCAGCCGGTGGAAGAACGGCGTCTTCTGGCCCAGCTTGTAGCCGTGGCGGATGGCGCGGCGGATGATGCGCCGCTGCACGTAGCCGCGGCCCTCATTGCCGGGGATCACGCCGTCGCTGACCAGGAACGCGGTGGCGCGGATGTGGTCGGCAATCACCTTGAGCGAGTTGTTCGCAAGGTCGGTGCAGCCGGTCTCGCGCGCGGCGGCGCGGATCAGCACGTCGAACAGGTCGATCTGGTAGTTGCTGTGCTGGTGCTGCAGGATCGCGGCCAGGCGCTCCAGGCCCATGCCG
>JANOUM010000862.1:0-3230 GCA_031416855.1 Rhodoferax sp.
GGCCGAGCGGGAGGCCGATACGACCACGATCACCCGCGCCAGCGTCTATGTCGACCTGATGGAAAGCGCGATGAACGAAGCGGGCGACCTGTTGCTGCCCATCGCCGAAGGTGCCTTCGCCAGAGACCGCATCGTGGGTGAGCTGGGGCAACTGGCGGCAGGACAGATCCCTGGGCGCACCAGCGCCGCACAGATCACCCTGTTCAAGTCACTGGGTGTCGTGGCGCAGGATCTGTTTGCCGCCTGGGCCGTGTTGCAGCGCGCAGTCGAATCAGATGCCGGAACGGTCGTGAATTTCTGAGCCGCACCGGCCTGCTGCGGCGCGGCCTGGGCGCGCAGATGGCCCAACGGCAATCAGACGATGCGCCGTTTGGCGGTGACTTCGATCTCCACCTTGCAGACATCCAGCGCCAGCGGCGTGCACAGGGTGGTGTTGGCAGGCCGACCAGGGCCAAAACGCGTGCGGATCACTTCCGACACCACGGCCACGTCGTCGCGGCTCGCCAGGTGGACCACGACACGCACCACGTCCAGCAGTTCGAAGCCGGCGCGCGTCAACGCGGCCTCGATCGTGTCGATGGCCTGCCAGGCCTGGTCGCGCGTGCTGCCTGCCCATTGTCCGGTCGCCGGGTCGACGCCGACCGTACCCGACACAAAAGCCCAGTCGCCTTCGACCACGGCGCGCGAATACCCGGCCATGGCCTCGTAGGGCGTGCCGTTGCTGATGAACGCGCGCCGGGTTGGCGGGATCTCTGCCTCCGCTTCGATCTCGACTTCGTAATTGCCCACGAGATGGGCCACGGCCAGCAAGGTGTTGGCCGGGCGCACAGAGGCGAAGACCCGCCCGTGCACGCGGGTCGGCCCCTCCCAGGCGTCGATATTGCGCAGGTAGACACGGGTGCGCACGACGTCTTCCATCCGCGCACCCAGTGCCTGCAGGCTCGCGGCGATCTTGTCCAGGATATAGACGCTCTGCGCTTCCGCGTCACCGACGGCCACCACCGTTCCGCTGCCATGGGTGGCAGTGGTCCCGCTGACATGCACGCGTGCGCCCTGGCGCACGGCGCGTGCATAACCGCCAAACCCTTCCCACTGGCTGCCACTGTCCACACGCGAGCGCTCGGCTTGATCGGGCACCCCACTGGCCCGGTACGGCCGCTTGAGTTGCCCGAGGTGGTGGCTCAGGTCCCCCGAGGCGGTCAGAAATGGGGGCTTGCGGTATTCATCGCCACAGTCGCCGGGCGGGTCCTGCGTCTGCCCGAATGCGTCGTTCAGGCGTGCATGGTCGTCGGCGTCGAGGGAAAAACCGAACACCGCCAGGTTGCTGGACCGGTGCTCGCGCTCGCCCAGTCGCGCGCCGACAATCACCGCCCCCACCGACTGCTGTTCGAGTACCCAGCGCAAGGACACCGCCGCGATCGACACGCCATGCTGGGTGGCGATCTGGTGTGCCGCCACAAGCACACCCTGGTACGCGGCCCAGCCACCGATGGCCTCGATGAAGCGGCGGTATTTGGACTTGCTCCAGTCGGGGGCATCCGTGGGATCGGGCTGTCCCAGCCAGCGCTCGCTGAGGAACCCACCCGCCAGCGTGCCGTAGGCCAGCAGCTTGACGCCACTGGCCTGGCACAGCGCACCCATGCGACCGGCGGCGCGCCGGTCCAGCAGGGAGAACGACACCTGGTTGGTGGCGATCGGCACGCCATGGCGCAACAGCAGGCGCAGATGGTCGGTATCGAAGTTCGTCAGACCCAGGTGCGCGATCTGACCGCGCTCGCGCAGACGCACCAGATGTTCCATGGCATCCAGGTAGGCCGGGTGGGTGTAGTCCCACCAGTGAAATTGCAGCAGGTCGATGCGCTCCACGCCCAGCCGTTGCCGCCGCTCGTCGATACCGGCCTGCACCCGCTCCAGTGTCATGGTGTCGGGCTCGGGACACCATTTGGTGAACGCGTGCGCCGGTGCACCGCGCCAGTCCCGCAGAAAACGCCCGGTGATCAATTCGGCGCTGCCGTAGTGATCTGCCATATCGAAGGCGTCGAACCCGGCGTGCGCGTACTCGGCCAGACGTTGTGCCGCCGCAGCGGTGTCCAGCGGCCCGGAGTGGCGCTCCATGTCGGCCACTTGCCACAGGCCGGTGACGAGCCGCGGCACATGCAGATTCGGCGCGAGTTCTATGCGTTCGGGTCGGGATACGGGGAGGATGGCTGTCATGGGCAATGCATTGAAAAAGGGTTCAGCTTGGCAAGGGACGTTCACGGCAAAGGCCTCCGCCAGCGTGGACGCGGTGCGGCAACATCATATGTCGACAGACCGTTTCACCACACATCCGTGCCGGCATTTTGTCGAGTCTGGCACAATCCCGCGCAGCCTCCGGGTCGCCAGGCAGCGTGTTCCTGTGGCGCTGCCGGCAAAGGCCACACGAGGGACTTCTGTAACCCTGTACCTTTTGCATGCCGTTCACTCTCGATTCGATTCAAGACCTTGACACCGTCATGCAGCGGCGCACCGCCGCCGCCGAAAGCGCCTCTGCCAGCTACGTCTGCCAGCGCCTGATTGCCTACGGCCCCGACCCGGACCACACCCTGGATTTCTACCCGGCACGGGCCCCGGACAGCCCCTCGCCGCTCGTGCTCTTCATCCACGGCGGCTTTTGGCGCAGCATGCGGGCAGCGCAGTTTTCCTTTCTTGCGCGCGGGTTTGTCGACCAGGGCATTTCGCTGGCGGTGATCGATTACCCGCTGATCCCCAGGGTGCGCATGGAACAGGTGGTGCACGCCTGCCGCCTGGCCCTGGCCCATGTGCTCGCGCATTCGCGCGACATGGGCATCGATGTGGATCGCGTGGTCGTGGCCGGCAATTCCGCAGGGGGCCATCTGGTGGCCGAACTGATGGACACCCACTGGATGGCGGCCATGGGCTTGCCCGACACCTGTTTGCGTGGCGGCGTGGCCATCAGTGGTCTGTACGACCTGGTGCCGGTCGCCGTGTCGTTTCAGAATGACAGCCTGCAGTTGACGAACGAAGAGACATCGCGTTACAGCCCGCTCATCCGCCCGGTCCACATCCGGGCGCCCCTGGTGGTGGCTGTGGGCGGCGACGAGACCTCCGAATTCCTGCGCCAAAGCGCGGCATTCGCCGCGCATGCGCAGGCGCACGGCACGCCGACACAGCACCTGGTCTTGCCGCACACCAACCACATCACGGTGGTGCTCGATGGCCTTGCCAGG
>JANOUM010000863.1:0-6987 GCA_031416855.1 Rhodoferax sp.
ACCGGGGATGATGCCAAGCTTGATCTCGGGCTGCCCGAAACGCGCGTTGTCGGCGGCGATGATGAAGTCGCACATCATGGCCAGTTCGCAGCCACCGCCCAGCGCGAAACCGCTGACTGCCGCGATCACCGGCTTGCGGATCGAACGGATCTGCTCCCAGTTACGGGTGATGTAATCGCCCTTGTACACATCGGCGAAGCTGTAGCTGGCCATGGCGCCGATATCGGCGCCTGCCGCGAACGCCTTCTCGCCGCCGGTAATGATGGTGCAGCCAATCGTCGGGTCGGCATCGAATGCCTTGAGGGCCGCGCCAAGTTCGTCCATCAACTGGTCATTCAGCGCATTGAGCTGCTTGGGCCGGTTCAGCGTGACGATACCGACGCGGCCGGCCTCGGTGCGGACATTGATCATTTCGAAATTCATAGGAAACTCCACGTTTTGATACCTGGTCCTTCCATGCTAAGGGAATTCCTGCATGGTTGCGGACCGGGTCCGATGGTAAATTGTGCGCTCCATTACAAGGCACCGAACATGACTGACTCTACCGTGCTGTACGCCGAACAAGGAGCGGTGGCGATTGCCACGCTGAACCGTCCGCAGGCGCTCAACAGCTTTAATCGCCAGATGCACCACGACCTGTGGGCAGCGCTTGACAAGGCCAGCGCCAACCCAGCCATCCGGGCCCTGGTGATCACCGGTGCCGGGCGCGGCTTCTGCGCCGGTGCGGACCTCGCCGAGTTCGATCTGCGGCCCGGCCCTGATCTGATGGCGCGGGCCGACCCGGGCCCGATCATCGACCAGGCCTTCAACCCGACGGTGCGCCGGTTGCAGGGCCTGCGTATGCCAGTCCTGGCGGCGGTCAATGGCGTGGCCGCCGGCGCCGGTGCCTCGCTGGCGATGACCTGCGACATCACCATCGCCGCGCCCGGGGCCAGCTTCATCCAGGCGTTCAGCAAGATCGGCCTGATCCCCGACGCCGGCGGAACCTGGTTTCTCGCGCAACGCCTCGGGCTGGCGCGGGCGATGGGCCTTGCCCTGACCGGCGACAAGCTCTCGGCCGCCCAGGCAAAAGACTGGGGAATGATCTGGGACGTGGCCGACGACTGCCTGGCCAGCGCGACGGCACTGGCGCAGCGTCTGGCGGCCATGCCGACGCAGGCGTTGGTGGCCACCCGCGCCATGCTGCGTGATGCAGGTCACCGCACGCTGGACCAGCAACTCGACGTCGAACGCCAGACGCAATCGGCCATGGGCCGCACACACGACTACATCGAAGGTGTGACCGCTTTCCTGCAAAAGCGCCCGCCTGTTTTCACCGGCCAATGACCAACGCAGGCCGCGTGGATACGGTCTGCCACAAGACTGCCAAGGGCCACGTAGCCATTGCCACGCGCTGCCTGACGGCCGGCGCAGGCCACCACCGTGACGCTCGCGCAGGCCAAGAGCTTCGTTACGCGTCAGTTGATGCAAATCCTGGGGCCAACCTGCCGGCTGGCTGATCAGCCCGCGAGCCAGCGACCCAGTTGCTGACTGTCGCGCACGGCCAGCCGCCAGGTGGTGACCGCCCTGGGGACGAGCAGCGGCAACTGCAGCAGTCGTCGGTCCCGGGCCACCAGTGCGGTAACGGCGCTACCTGGGCCCGCGTATTGCAGCAGTTCGTCGATACGCAACAAACGCCAGGCGGAACGCTTGTCGGCGCCACCGCTTTCGATGCCCAGCCATTCGTCGCCGGCACAAAAGCCGGCCTTTTCTGCGGCACCGCCGCGCAGCACGGTCCTGACCTGGATACCCGCGTTCTCGGACACCCGCAGCCCGAGCGCCTGCGCCATCTGGGCCGGCTCCTCGATCACTTTGACGCCGTGCGCCTCCAGCGCGCTGCGCAGTGGCAATTCGGCCGTGCTGTGCACCCAGTCGGCGATCTCACCGGCCCAGGAGCGCCCGGACAGCTCCTGCAACACGACGCACACATCCAGCTCGGCCATGGGCCCGCCGCGGGTGCGGCGCCATAACGCGCGCATCACCGCATCGAGTGTTGTCACCCCCTGCGATCGCAGGCCCAGATCGAGACACAGCGCCAGCGCCGCGCCCTTGGAGTAATAACTGACGGTGGCATTGGGCGTGTTCTCGTCCTGTCGGTAGTACTTGACCCAGGCGTCAAAACTGGCCTGTGCGACCGATTGCACCAGCCGCCCCGGCGTCTGCAAGACCTGGTTGATCGTCTTGGTCAGCGACCGCAGGTACGCGGCATCATCGAGCAGCCCGGCGCGGCGCAACAGCAGGTCGTCGTAATAACTCGTGAACCCCTCGAAGAACCACAACAGTCGGGTGTAGTTCTCGTGCGCATAGTCGTAGGCCTTGAATTCGACCGGTCGCAGGCGTTTTACATTCCAGGTGTGAAAGTACTCGTGGCTGATCAGCCCCAGCAGGGTGGTATAGCCCTCCTGCGGACGCGCGACAGCCGGGCCTGACACCGGGTCGGGAAGGCGCGGTAGATCCTTGCGCGCGCAGATCAGCGCGGTCGAGTTGCGATGCTCCAGCCCGCCGTAGGCGTCATCCACCGCGTTGAGCATGAAGACGTAGGTCGTGTGGGGCGGCCGCTGCGCCAAGCGGCCGGTGCCGGGCACGGCGTGCCACAGGCGGATGGCGGCCTCGCAGATGCGGCGGGTGTCGGCGAGCAGCTTGTCGCCGTCGAACACCGATGTCGCACCCGCCACAACCAGCCGGTGCGCCACGCCGTGCACGGTGAAAGCGCCACTCCAGAACGAACCCATCTCGACTGGTGAGTCGACCAGGGCAGCGTAGTCGGGCGCCCGGTAATGGCCGAATCCGCGCACATCCGTCTTGACCGCGTCCAGGCCGGTTGCCACCTGCCACGACCGGCAGTTTCTGTGCGCAACCAGTTCCAGCGCGTGCGGCGAAACCTCCTGCCCATGCACACGCAAAAACAGGCTGGTTCCGTTGAAGAAGCCGCGGCCCGGATCGAGCCAGGCGCTGCGCACCGAATTGTCCAGTGCATACACCTCGTAGCGCAGCTCGAGCGCGCGGCCCGGGTCGCAGTTGATGTCCCAGGTGCATTTGTCGACCTGCACCAAGGCCAGCGGCTGGCGTCCCTGCCGGGCCTGCAGGTTTTGCAGGTTCTTGGAGAACTCCCGCACCAGGTAGCTGCCCGGAATCCACACCGGCAGACTCACGCGCTGCGTGGCCTGGGGATGCGCGATGCGCAGCGTGACGCCAAACAGGTGGGCGTGCAGGTCAGCGATCGCAACCCGGTAGCGCAGTGTTGCCACCGCAGCGGGCGGGCGCCGCAGCGCCGTCCGAAGAGGCTGGGCACCGCCACTCGCCGGGTGAAGGTCCTCCGATGTGCTAGCGCCGGCCCTGCGCGTAACCGCCATGTCTATTTCGCGTCGTTCAGGTATTTTTCGACCTGTGCGGCGCTGATGGCCCCCGGCACGCGCGAGCCGTCGGCGAACAGCAGGGTCGGCGTACCGCTGATCTTGTGCTTGCGCCCAAACTCCACATTGCGCGTGATGGCCGCCACGTCGCACGCGGCCGTGACGGTCTGGGTCGGGACCTGGTCGCGCACCATCCAGTCGGTCCATGCCTTGACCGGATCCTTGGCACACCAGATCTGACGCGATTTGTCGGCGGAATCGGGCCCGAGGATCGGGTAGAGGAACATGTGGATGGTCACGTTGTCGACCTTCTGCAGGTCACGCTCGAAACGCTTGCAATAACCGCAATTCGGATCCTCGAACACCGCCACCTTGCGTTTGCCGTTGCCGCGCACGATGGTGAAGGCGTCTTTCACCGGCAGCGAGTCGAACTGGATGGATGACAGCTTCTCGATCCGCTCTTCGGTCAGGTTGCGTCGCTGGCGGGTGTCGATCAGGCTGCCCTGGATCAGGAAGTTGCCCTCGGCATCGGTGTAGAAAATATCGGTGCCGTTGACGCGGATCTCGAACAGGCCGGGCAAGGGGCTCTTGCTGACCTCGTCGATGCTCTTCAGCTGCGGAATACGTTCGCCGAGGTTCTTGCGGATCGTTGCTTCCTGGGCGCTCGCGCCCAGGCCGATCCCCAACAGCAACAAAGCCAGCAGGGTCTTGGTGAGTTTCATCAATGTCCAATCAAAGTGTCTTGCCAGCGCCCGAAAAACCGTTCATCCCATCGCGCCCCATCGCCTGGCGTGCCGCCCAGCGCTTGAGCGGCCCGCTGCGATCGAAGCCGTCCATGCCCCAACGCCGCAAGCTCTGCCACCAGACACCTTCGCGGCCAAACAGCAGCTGCAGGCCGTCGGTGGTGTTGCCCATCACGGTCAGGTCGGCCTTGCGTGCCCGCTGGTAACGCCGCAGCACCCGCACATCGTTCACATTGCGCCAGGCCTCCCTGCCGTGTATCTGGTGCGCCAGTTCCGCCACATCCGCCAGGCCCAAATTGAGGCCCTGCCCAGCCAGCGGGTGCACGGCGTGCGCTGCGTCTCCGGCCAGCACCCAGGTCTGACCCGCCGTGACACCGCACCAGTTCCTGGCCACGGCAAACCGCAAGGGCCAGGCGGCACGCGCACTCGACAAGGTCAGGCGACCGAACCGGCTGTCGCTGGCCAGCCGCAGCTGTTCGGCAAAGGCGGCGGGCTCCAACTCCAGCAGCGCGGCTTTGCGCTCCTGGCTGACTGACCACACAATGGCCATGGAGTTCCCGTATTCGCCGTCCAGCGGCAAAAAACCCAACACCTGCTCGGGTGTGAACCACTGGCAGGCGGCCTGTGCATGGGGCTGTTCACAGACCACCCGGGCAGCGATCGCCCAGTGCGGATACGGTATCGCGTCCAGCTCCGCGCCAAACGCGCTGCGCGAGGTGCTGGCCTGGCCCTCGCAGACAACCGTCAGAGGCGCGTCCTGCGGGCTGTCCAGCCGCTCGATGTGCGGCTGGAAGCGCAGCGCCTCGGCCAGCTGGCCCTCGAGCGCCGGCACGTCCACGATCCACGCCAACGCCGGCACGCCGTTGTCGGTGGCCGAGAAGGTCACGCTGCCGGCGCCAGCCTCGCGCACCTGCATCGTCAGCACTGGCGTGGCCTGGCTGGCAGCGGGCCAGCAGCGTAGTTGTGCGAACAGATCGCGCGACTGGCGGTTCAGCGCATAGGCCCGGACATCGGACAACGTGGCGGCGGAACCAGCTGGATGCGCCACCAACCCAACGCGCAGGCTCTCGCGTGCAAGTGACAGCGCCAGCGCGTGGCCCACGACCCCACCGCCACGAATACACACGTCCAAAGGTCTTGCCATGGGCCGGATTGTAAAAGGCAGTGCAAAATCGCCAGCCTCACCACAAATCTGATCGGCGGACTGCCTTGAGCCCGGACACCACACCCCCTTCCTTCGACCTGCGGGCGCACATCGCTCAGATCTTCGTCTACCCGGTCAAGTCATGCGCCGGTGTGGCGCTGCCGCAGGCCATCCTGACCGAGACCGGACTGGACCTGGACCGGGCCTGGATGGTGGTCGACACCGATGGCCAATTTGTGTCCCAGCGAGAACTGCCGCGCATGGCGCTGATCGAGCCGCAATTGCGGCACTACGACATCATCCTGCGCGCGCCGGGCATGCTGGCGCTGCACCTGCAGATCGACACCGTCGAGACCGCCACCACCGTCCGGGTCTGGAACGACACGGTCAAGGCCTTCGACATGGGGGATCTTGCGGCGCAGTGGTTCAGCGACTTCCTGGCGCCGAAGCGCGCGTCCATGCAGCAGCGGCCGTACCGCCTGGTGCGCTTCGACCCCGAGCAGCGGCGCCTGTCCAACCTTGCCTGGACCGGCGGCTTCGAGGCCGCCAACCAGTTCAGCGACGGGTACCCGCTGCTGGTGACGAACACCGCATCCCTGGACGGCCTGAACCGCCGGCTGCAGGCGCAGGGGCATGCACCAGTGGGAATGGAGCGGTTTCGGCCCAACATCGTGCTGTCGGGCATCGAGGAGCACGACGAGGACCGCATCGACCGCATGCACATCGACACCGGGGCCGGCACGGTGCTGCTGCGACCGGTGAAACCCTGCCCGCGTTGCCCGATCCCCAACATCGACCCACGCACCGCGCTCAGCAGCCCGGAGGTGGGCGATATGTTGCAGAGCTACCGGCAGGACGCCCGCGTGGACGGTGCCGTGAGCTTCGGCATGAACGCGATCGTGTTGCAGGGCGAGGACCAGCAGCTGCGGGTGGGCCAGATCGTATACGGCAAGATCCGCTTCGACTGACGGGGCCGGCCACGCGCTGCAGCCGCGAGAATGCCATGGCTTACACTCGGCACGCTGTCTTTGAGGGGTTTGCATGAGTTTGAAATGTGGCATCGTGGGCCTGCCCAATGTGGGCAAGTCCACCCTGTTTAATGCCCTCACCAAGGCGGGTATCGCGGCCGAGAACTACCCGTTTTGCACCATCGAACCCAACGTCGGTGTGGTGGAGATGCCCGATCCACGGCTCAACCTGCTGGCGGCCATTGTCAAGCCGGCACGCGTGGTGCCGGCCATCGTCGAGTTCGTCGACATCGCCGGGCTGGTGGCTGGTGCCAGCACTGGCGAGGGCCTGGGCAACAAGTTCCTGGCCCACATCCGCGAGACCGACGCGACCATCAATGTGGTGCGCTGCTTCGAGGACGACAACGTGATCCATGTAGCGGGCAAGGTCGACCCAATCTCGGACATCGAGGTGATCCAGACCGAGTTGTGCCTGGCCGACCTCTCGTCGGTCGAGAAGGCCCTGCACCGCGTTACCAAGACGGCGCGCTCCGGCGACAAGGAATCCATCAAGCTGGTGGCGCTGCTGGAGAAGTGCCAGGCGGCGCTGAACGAGGCCAAACCGGTCCGCACGCTGGACTTCGGCAAGGAGGAGCTACCGCTGCTCAGGCAGTTCTTCCTGATCACCGCCAAACCCGCGATGTTCGTGGCCAATGTGGCCGAGGACGGCTTCGAGAACAATCCGTTTCTGGAGCGCCTGC
>JANOUM010000864.1:0-2869 GCA_031416855.1 Rhodoferax sp.
CGGATCGACAGGTCTGGCCGGGGCAGGGCGGCGGCTTTTTCCGGCCATTCCACGAGTTTCAGGCCGGGGCTGGCAAAGATGTCGCGAAAACCGGCGTCCTCCCATTCCTGCGGGTCGTCGAAACGGTAGAAGTCGAAATGCCAGATCGCCAGCGGCTGCGGCGCGCCGGGCGTGGTGTCGAGTTCGTAGGGCTCCACCACCGCGT
Organism: Rhodoferax sp.; assembly: GCA_031416855.1. Lineage (GTDB taxonomy): Bacteria > Pseudomonadota > Gammaproteobacteria > Burkholderiales > Burkholderiaceae_C > CAISIP01. Next base: position 206 of record JANOUM010000864.1, read on the forward strand.
AGGTCGGGCTCTTGATGCGGCCCTGCACGCCGAGCGCCTGCAGCAGATGGCGCACCAGCGTGGTCTTGCCGGCACCGAGTTCGCCGTGCAGTTCGATAAAACAGTTGCGCAGTCCGGTGTGCGCCGCCAGGGCGCAGGCGAAGCGGCGGGTGGCGGATTCATCGGCCCACACCGCGCTTTTTATAATCGGTGCCAGATGCACCCTCCCGCTATTCTCGATGGCAGTCAATTGGTTTCCCGGATTCAGGCCTGGGGCCTGGAACTTGGATTCTCCCAAATTGGCGTGGCGGGCATCGACATGGCCAGCGCGGAGCCCGGTTTGCAGGCGTGGCTGGACGCCGGTTTCCATGGCCAGATGGCCTACATGGCCGCCCACGGGCTCAAACGCGCCCGGCCGGCCGAGCTGGTCGAGGGTTGCGTGAGCGTGGTCACGGCGCGTATGGATTACCTGCCGCAGGGCACCAGTGCGCAGTGGCAGGCCGACGAACTGGCGCGGCTGTCGCGCCCGGGGGAGGCAATCGTGTCGATGTATGCCCGCGGGCGGGATTACCACAAGCTGCTGCGCCAGCGCCTGCGCCAACTCGGCGAGCGGGTGCAGGCCGCGGTCGGGTCGCTGGGCTTTCGCGCCTTCACCGACTCGGCACCGGTGCTGGAGGCCGAACTGGCGGTGCGCAGCGGCCAGGGCTGGCGCGGCAAACACACGCTGGTGCTGGACCGCGACGGCGGTTCGATGTTCTTCCTGGGTGAGCTGTTCCTGGACATGGCGCTGCCGCCGACGCCGCCACTGGCCGCGCATTGCGGCAGCTGCCAGGCCTGCGTCGACATCTGCCCGACGCAGGCCATCGTGGCGCCGTACCGGCTTGACGCGCGGCGCTGCATCTCGTACCTCACCATCGAACACTTGGGGCCGATCCCGGTGGAGTTGCGCCCGCTGATCGGCAACCGCATCTATGGCTGCGACGACTGCCAGCTGGCCTGCCCCTGGAACAAGTTCGCGCGGCGCAGTAGCCTCGCGGACTTCGATCCACGGGCCGGTCTGCAAGGCGCCGACCTGGTAGTCCTGTTTGCCTGGAGCGAGGCCGAATTCCTGCAGCGCACTGAGGGCAGCGCGATCCGGCGCATCGGCCACGAGCGCTGGTTGCGCAACATCGCGGTGGCGCTTGGCAATGCCCTGCGCGTGCGCGCGGACCCGGCGCTGGTGCGCGCGTTGCGCTCGCGTGCGGCCGATCCGGGCGCCCTGGTGCGCGAGCATGTGGCCTGGGCGCTGGAGGCCGCGCCCCTTGGGCTACCATCCGGGTGAGATGAACATTCCCACCCGGCACCTCTCGGCCATCGCGGCACCATGAAATCCGTTCGCCTGCTTGTCATCGACCCGCAGAACGACTTCATGGATATCGGCGGGGCGGCCCTGCCCGTGCCAGGTGCCGATGCCGACATGACCCGCCTGGCCGGATTCGTCGACGCGATGCAGTCGCACATCGACGAAATCGTGGTGACACTGGATTCGCATCCGGGCGTGGGCATCGAGCGCACCACCTTTTGGGCCGATGTGGCGGGCGCGACTGTTGCGCCATTCACGGCTGTCACGGCCGCCGATGTACGCGCCGGCAAGTACACACCGCGCGATCCGTCCCGGCGCGGCGAGACCCTGGCCTACCTCGATGCCCTGGAGTCCGGCAGCGGGCGCACGCTGGTCGTGTGGCCGGTGCATTGCGTGCTGGGCACCTGGGGCCACAACATTCACAACGCACTGGCTGGCAGCCTGGCGGCCTGGGAAGTGGCCTGTGCCCGCAATTGCGAGAAAGTGCTCAAGGGCCAGCATCCGATGACCGAGCAGTACAGCGCCTTTCGCGCCGAGGTGCCGCGCGCCGATGATGTGCGCACCCTGGTCAACACTGCCCTGCTGGTGCGCCTGGCGGCGGGTGCCGGCCCGCTGGTGGTGGCGGGCGAGGCGCTGAGCCACTGCGTGGCCGCCTCTGGCGACGACATGCTGGCACACCTGGGTGATGCGGCGCTGCGCAACACGATCTTCCTGTCCGACTGCATGAGCCCGGTCACCGGTTTCGAGGCCGATGGCCGCCAGTTCCTGGCCCGGCTGCAGGCCAGCGGGGTACGCACCATGCCGGCCTCCCGGGCCCTGGAGGTGCTGGCCTGATGGACGACGCCCGGCCCCCCGTGCATACGGCGCCCGGGCCGTGGCTGATGGCCCTGGTGCGCTGGGCGGTTGGCTGGTGGCGCCTGCTGGACTTCGGGTCGCAGATGCTGGTGCTGGCACTGTCGCCGTCGAGCTACCGGCGCAGCCAGCGCAGGGTGATGTTCCGCCAGCTGCATGCGGCCACGGCGCCCTTGCTGCCTGCCTTCGTGCTGATCGCCTCGGTGGTGAGCCTGGTGATCATCCGGATCGTCGTCGCCACGGCAGCCAGTTATGGCCTTAGCCGGTATGCACTAGACGTGCTGGTGCGCACGCTGGTGCTGGAGCTGCTGCCGCTGCTGGTGGCCCTGTTCGTGGCGCTGCGCTACACCCTGCCGGGCGCCGAGACGGTGGCGGCACTGCGGGCCCAGGGCCGACTGCAGGCGATCTGGCGCGCGGGGGGGGATCCAGCCCGTGACGAGCTGCTGCCGCGGGTGTTGGCCGGTGTCTTTTCCGTCGCGCTGCTGGCCGCT
>JANOUM010000865.1:0-2805 GCA_031416855.1 Rhodoferax sp.
CCTCAACACCCTGTACAAGGCCGGTGTGCTGGGCAAGCGGCGCGATGGTGTGCAGATCCACTACCGGATCATCAACGACCGCGTCGTGACCTTGTGCCGCGCGGTCTGCACCCAGATCGCGATCGAGACCGACGCCGGGACTCGGTAGCATGGCCCGGTCGTCACAGGCGCACTGGCATCGGGTTTTCACGGGGGTGATCCTGCATCGAACGGGACTACCATAAATATTCCGAACATAAGCAATTAGTGATTTTTAAGAGGAAGAGCCCGGTCCGGGCGTTTATTCCTGACGCAATCTGACGCAATCTGACGCAAGGAGGCGACTATGAAGCGATGGATGAAGTGGAGCACCGTGTGCCTGCTGGGCGCGGCGATTCAGCCGACCTGGGCCCAGGCCGCCGATCCCCTGCAGGTGCGCGGCTGGGCGGCCGCGTGCGCCAATTGCCACGGCACAGCGGGCATCGCCCAGCCTGGCATGGAGTCGCTGGCCGGCGCGCCCCGTGACGACATGGCCAGGAAGCTGCTCGACTTCAAGGCCGGGCGCAGGCCCGCGACCATCATGCACCAGCTCGCGAAAGGTTATTCCGACGAGCAGCTCGAGCAACTCGCCGCCTATTTCGCGGCCCTCAAGAAATAGGGGCAGGACATGCAACGTCGTCAACTTCTGCAATCCCTGGCAGGCGCACCGGCGCTTGGTGTCCTGGGACTGACCGCCGGTTGTGCATCGCCTGGTGCGGGCAAGGGCCCCAAGGTGGTGGTGGTCGGTGGTGGTTATGGTGGCGCCACGGCGGCCAAGTATGTCCGCATGTGGTCCGACTACCAGGTCAACGTCACGCTGGTCGAGCCGAACACCGCATTCGTGTCGTGCCCGATCTCCAACCTGGTACTGGGCGGCAGCAAGACCATGGCCGACATCACCACGCCCTACGACAACCTGGTGCGCCGCCACGGGGTGCACCTGGTGCGCGACATGGTCACGTCGATCGACCCCGACAAGCGCATGGTGCGGCTGGCCGGCGGCTCCGAACTGCCGTACGACCGCCTGATCCTGTCGCCCGGTGTCGATTTCATGTGGGACAGCCTGCCCGGCATGGCCAGACCCGGCGCCCACGACAAGGTTCTGCACGCCTGGAAAGCCGGCCCGCAGACGCTGGCCTTGCGCCGCCAGCTCGAAGCCATGCCCGATGGCGGTGTCTACGCCCTGGCGATCCCGCCGGCGCCCTACCGCTGCCCGCCGGGCCCGTACGAGCGCGCCTGTCAGGTGGCGCACTATTTCAGCAAGGCCAAGCCCCGCAGCAAGGTGCTGGTCCTGGACGCGAACGATGATGTCACGTCCAAGGGGCCGCTGTTCAAGAAGGCCTGGGCCGACCGTTACAAGGGGATCGTCGAGTACCGGCCCAAACACACCACGATCGACGTGGACGCAAGCACCAATACGATCAAGTTCGAGTTCGGCGACGATGTCAAGGCGGCCGTGCTCAATGTCATCCCGCCGATGCGTGCCGGCGACGTCGCCGTCAAGACCGGGCTGGCCACCGCGAACCGGCGCTGGTGCGAGGTGGATTTCCTGACCCATGAGTCCAAGGCTGCGAAGAACATCCACGTGTTGGGGGACTCGATCCAGGTCGCGCCAGCGATGCCCAAGTCCGGCCACATGGCCAACCAGCACGGCAAGACCTGCGCCGCTGCCGTGGTCGCCTTGTTGACGGGTGGCCAGCCCAACGCGATGCCGATCTACAACAACACCTGTTACAGCTTCGTCAGCGACGAGGATGTGGTGCATGTGGCCAGCGTGCACCGGTACGACGCCGGGCAAAAAACGATGCTGGCAGTTGCCGGTTCCGGCGGCGTGTCGAGCGTGGCCAGCGAACTCGAGGGCAGGTACGCCCTGGCCTGGGCGCGCAACATCTGGGCCGATACGCTGGCGTGACGGTATGACGGCGGTGGACCGGCGACGACGGTGTGTTCGACAGCTGGAACGGACCTTGCATTTGGCTGAGCGCCCATGGATGCAGCGGGTGGCCGTGGGCGTGGCGGGGCTGGTGTTGGCCGGCGCGTCGTGGGCCCAGGCGGATGAGGCGCGGGCGAAGAAGATCGTCTCCGGTGTGTGTTTTGTCTGCCACGGTGCGCAGGGCGAGTCGTCGAGCGAGATGTTCCCGCGCCTGGCCGGCCAGCACTGGGAATACACGGCCAAACAGCTGGCCAATTTCAAGTCGGGCCGGCGCAAGGGCACGGCGATGGCAGACATGGTGGCCAAACTCACGCCAGACGAGATGGTGGCGCTGGGCAAGTACTTCGAGCAGATGTCGGTCCCCACGGATGCCGCCAAAGAACCGGATCTGGCTGCCATGGGCAAATATATCTACCACAACGGCAATAAGTACAGCGGTGTGCCCGCGTGTGCCGGCTGCCACGGTCCGCAAGCGCTGGGAACCGCCGCGCTACCCCGGCTGGCCGGGCAGTATGCCGTCTATACCGAGGCCCAGCTCAAGCAGTTCAGCACCCGCGAGCGCAACAACGACAACGCAGTGATGCATGCCATCGTGGCCAAGATGACGGCACTCGAGATGGCGGCCGTCGCGCAGTACCTGGGCGCGAAGTAGCGCTGCCGAACAGCAGGCATCCTGTGCCAGCACGTTGCCACGCTGCGATTGCCGTCCCGGGCACGGTAAATTTGTTCTCCGTTGGATGGTCAAGTGGCGGCTCGCCGGGTAGAGTTTTTTGTCATGCGCAGGTAATCGAAAACCAGACGGGTGTTGCGATTGAGCCGGTTCATTTTTTGTGCGACGCTGATCTTGCCATCAG
>JANOUM010000866.1:0-7369 GCA_031416855.1 Rhodoferax sp.
GCGCGGTGCATGGCCGCCAGCCAGGTCTTCACCGACGTGGCCAGCGCGTCACGCACCACCCCCGGGCGGTCGTCGAACTCGACCGCACCGCTGATGAAGATACAGCCGGACTGGATCTCCACCGCGACGCGCTTCATCCAGTTGGCAAACAGGGCCTCGACCCGCGGCAGGCCGCGCGGCACCGACAGGGCGGGGTAGAACACCTCCTGCTCGAACTGGCGGAAGTACTCGTGGACGACCGAGATCTGCAATTCTTCGCGTGACCCGAAATGGGCAAACACGCCGGACTTGCTCATGTGCATGCGTTCGGCCAATGCCCCGATGCTCAAGCCCTCCAGGCCGATCTGGGTGGCCAAACGCAAGGCGGCGTCCACGATCGCCGCCTTGGTCTGCTGGCCCTTGTGCGAAACGCGGCCGTCGGCGGCCGTGGTGCGGTGGCCGTCCGGGTCAGTGCTGGACGCGGATTTGCGAGACAACTGGGAGACGGTCATGCAGGCGGACTTTAGAACGAACGGTCGTACTATTTTGCATGAAGCTCGCGAGGAGCCCGGCGCCTGCGACCCCTCTAGACCGCCGTACCTAGCGCGATCACGGGTTTACCCGCAGCTGCCGTCCCAGGCCCGGGCCGATATCACCACCCTGACGGCACTAGCCCCGGAGGCTGCATCCGGCAAGCGACGCAGCAACCGAACCGCCCTCAGGTGTCAAAGTTTGAACGGCACGACCAGTTGGCGCTGCTCGCCCAGGCCTTCGATACCCAGGGCCATGACATCGCCCTTCTTCAGGTACACCGGCGGTTTCATGCCCATCGCCACGCCTGGCGGCGTACCGGTGGTGATGACATCGCCCGGCATCAGCGTCATGAACTGGCTGACATAACTCACCAGCTTGGCCACACCGAAGATCATGGTCTTGGTGTTGCCGGTCTGCCGTCGCTCGCCGTTCACGTCCAGCCACATCGCCAGCTTCTGCACGTTGGTGATCTCGTCGCGCGTGACCAGCCAGGGGCCGATCGGGCCGAAGGTGTCGCACCCCTTGCCCTTGTCCCACTGCGGGCCGCGCTCGGTCTGGTACTCGCGCTCGCTCACGTCGTTGATGGTGCAGTACCCGGCCACATGGTCCAGCGCCGCCTTCTGCGACACGTAGCGCGCACGGGTGCCGATGACCACGCCGAGTTCCACTTCCCAGTCGGTCTTGACGGAGCCCTTGGGCAGCATCACCGGGTCGTTGGCGCCCTGGATGCAAGTGGTGGCCTTCATGAACACGATCGGCTCCTTGGGGATCGCCGCGCCGGTTTCGGCGGCATGGTCGGAATAGTTCAGGCCGATAGCCACGAACTTTCCGATGCCTGCCACCGGACAGCCCATGCGCGGCGAACCCTTGACCAGCGGGAGCTTGTCGGCCTTGAGCTTGCGGATCTTCGCCAATGCGGCGTCCGACAACTGGTCGGGGCCGATGTCCTTGAGCACGCTGCTCAGGTCGCGCAGCCGGCCTTCGGCGTCGATCAGGCCGGGTTTTTCCTTGCCGGGGTTGCCGTAACGAACGAGTTTCATGTGTGCCTTTCTGCTTTCTGGGTTGTCAATAGGTGGATCGTCCACCGGACAGGTCGAACACCGCGCCGGTGGAAAACGAGCAGTCCTCGGTACACAACCAGGTCACCATGGCTGCGACTTCTTCCGGGGTTCCGAAGCGCCCCATCGGAATCTTGGACAGCATGAACTGTATGTGCTCGGGGCTCATCTGGTCAAAGATCGCGGTTTTCACCGCCGCCGGGGTCACGCAGTTGACCCGCACACCGGTGTCTGCGAGTTCCTTGCCAAGCGACTTGGTCAAGGCCATCACGGCGGCCTTGCTGGCGCTGTAGGCACTGGCATTCGGATTGCCGTCCTTGCCGGCGACCGAGGCGATGTTGACGATGCGCCCGTAGTTGCGCGAGCGCATGTGGGGCGCCAGTTCGCGGCAGCAGTAGAACAGGCCGTTCAGGTTGACCTGCATCACGTTGGCCCAGTCCTCCACCGGGTAGTCCCACACCTTGGTGTTGGGCCCGGTGATGCCAGCGCTGTTGACAAGGGCGTCGACTGCCGGGGTTTGCTTCAGGGTCTGGGCCACTGCAGCCACGACCGAGGCATGGTCGGCGACATCCACCGCCACCCATGCGCTCTGCGCGCCCAGATCGCCGCAGGCCTTCGCGGCGGCCGCAGCGTCGCGGTCCCACAGCGTCACACGGGCGCCCGAAGCCAGCATGCGTTGGGCAATCGCGTACCCGAGCCCGGTGGCACCGCCGGTGATGACCGCGTGGCGGCCCGCCATGTCAAGCTGGTTCATATCGTCATCCCTCCGTCTACTGAAAACACCTGGCCGGTGGCAAACACCGATTCGTCGCTGGCCAGATACACGATGACCGGTGCGATCTCGTCTGCCTGCGCCAGGCGGCCCATCGGCTGGCGCGCCACAAAGTCCTTGCGCGCCTGCACCGGGTCGGCATAACTGTTGATGCGGTCACCCAGCGAGGGGGTGTCCACGGTACCGGGTGCGATGGCATTGCAGCGGATACCCTTGGCCACGAAGTCCGCCGCCACCGCCTTGGTCAGGCCGACCACGGCGGCCTTGCTGGCGCCATAGACAAAACGATTCGGCAGGCCCTTGAGGCTGCTGGCCACGCTGGCCATGTTGATGATGCTGCCGCCGCCAGACTCGAGCATTTTCGGAACCACCGCCTGGATCATCCAGAACTGCGAGCGCACATTGAGGTTGAAGGCGAAATTCCAGTCGTCGTCAGTGGCCTGCAGGATGTTGCCATTGTGCACATACCCCGCGCAATTGAACAACACGTCGATGCGCGGCATGCTCGCCACGATGGCATGGATCGCCGCCTTGTTCATCACGTCGAGCACTGCGGTGCGCACGTTCGCAACACCTCCGTACACTTCGAGCAGCTTCGGGTTGACGTCGGTGGCCAGCACCTCGGCGCCCTGCGCCGCCATGGCGAGCACGCTGGCCCGCCCGATGCCCTGTCCGGCTGCCGTTACCAGCGCCGTCTTGCCTTTCAATCTCATGGTGCGTCTTCCTTTGTGATGCGAATGTCTGCATTTTGCCGTTTTGCAATCACCGGCCAGTCCCAGTCGATGCCGATGCCGGCACTGTCGGGCGGGTAGGCGTACCCGCCCTCGACGCGAATCCGGCTGGTGGTGATGTCGTCGAGTTGCGGAATGTATTCCACCCAGGCGGCATTGGGGACTGCAGCGCACAGGCTCACGTGCAGTTCCATCAGGAAATGCGGGCACACCGGCACGTCGAAACCCTCGGCCAGATGCGCCACCTTGACCCAGGGTGTGATGCCGCCGATGCGCGCCACATCAGGCTGCACAATGCTGCAGGCGCCCTGTTCCAGGTATTCCCGGAACTGGCTCAGGTGGTACAGGGACTCGCCCACCGCCACCGGGATGGCGGTGTGTATGCGCAACTGGCGATGGCCCGACACGTCCTCGGCCGGCAGCGGTTCCTCCAGCCAGGCCAGATCCAGCGGTGCGAAGGCGGCGGCGCGGCGCACTGCACCCGGCCGGTCGAAGCCCTGGTTGGCGTCCGTCATGATCTCGAACCCGGGGCCAACCGCCTCACGCACGGCAGACAAACGGGCGACGTCTTCGCTGACATGCGCCCGACCGACCTTGATCTTGGCGCCGCGAAAGCCCTGGGCCTGCGCGGCCAGGGTCTGGTCCACCAGTTCGGCCGCACCCAGGTGCAGCCAGCCGCCCTCGGTGGTGTAGACCGGCACCCGCTGCTGTGCCCCGCCAAGTAGTTGCCACAGCGGCAGGTTCTGGCTGCGGGCCCGCCAATCCCACAGCGCCGTGTCGACACAGGCCAGCGCCAGGCTGGTGATGGCGCCCACGGCGGTGGCATGGGTGTGGAAGAACAGGTCTTTCCAGATCGCCTCGATGTGCAACGGGTTGCGCCCCAGCAGGCTCGGTACGAGGTGGTCGCGCAGCAGTGCGATGACCGAGGAACCCCCGGTGCCAATGGTGTAGGCATAACCCGTGGCCTCGATGCCATCGCTGCAGCGCAGCGTGAGCAGGATCGTCTCCTGGGTGACGAACGACTGGATCGCATCGGTGCGCAGCACCTTCGGCGGCAGATCCACCTGGCGCAGCCGCACCGAGTCGATGGTCAAGGGGGATGGCATGGCAGGGTTTTACCGGATGTCGCGCAAGCAGATACCTGCGATCATAAATTGGCCTTACCACCTGTCCAATTCTGGTTAACCCTGCATTTCCACTCCGCGCCAACACCATGCCGCTGCAAGCCGTCGAACCGCAACGCCTGTACCGGCAAATCGCCGAGCAGCTGCGCGTGCTGATCAAGGCGGGAGAATTCGCACCCGGCACGCGCCTGCCGGCCGAGCGGGACCTGGCCCGCCAGTTGGGGGTGAGCCGGCCGTCGGTGCGCGAGGCCCTGATTGCGCTGGATGTCGAGGGTTGGGTCGAGGTGCGTAGCGGCTCGGGCGTCTATGCGCTGGATCGCCCCAACGGCTCCCGCCCGGCCGCCGCCGACACTGCCGCGCCCGAGTGGGGCCCGCTGGAGCTGATCCGCGCCCGCCGCGTGGTGGAGGGCGAAACCGCCGCGATCGCCGCGCGCCAGGCCAAACGCCGCGATCTCGACGCCATGCGCGCCGCCATCGACAGCATGGCCCGCGACGCCGACCAGGGGGTCATGCCGCTGGACGGCGACCGGACCTTTCACACGGCGATCGTCCTGGCCAGCGGCAACAGCGTGCTGAGCGAAACCGTGCAGGCCTTCTGGGACTCCCGGCGTGGCCCGGTGTTCGAGCGCCTGGGGGGCCACTTCGAATCCGTGCGCTCCTGGCGTTCCGCCATCGCCGAGCACGAACTGATCGTTGACGCCATCCGCCTGCGTGATGCCGCAGCCGCACGCGAGGCGATGCACAAACACATGGACAAGTCCCATGCCCGATTCAGCGCGAGCTGGCGCCGCGCCAACCAGCCCTGATCCATTGCCCAGCCGAGTTCCTTCCACCCTTTGCACCCACCACCCGCAGGAGACATCCATGAAAAAGCGCCTTGCCCTCCAGACCCTCACTACCGCCGCCCTGCTCGCCCTCACACTGGGCAGCAGCGGACTGGCCCAGGCCCAGACGAAGCTCAAATGGGCGCATGTCTACGAGACCTCCGAGCCCTACCACACACAGTCGGTCTGGGCCGCCGACGAGATCAAGAAGCGCAGCAACGGCAAGTTCGACATCCAGGTGTTCCCGGCGTCCAGCCTGGGCAAGGAGACTGATATCAACCAGGGCCTGCAGCTGGGTACCGTGGACATGATCATCAGCGGGCCGTCGTTCGCGGCGCGCAGCTACCCGCGCCTTGGCATCGCCTATTACCCGTTCATCTTCCGTGACGGCGAGCACCTGCTGGCCTACAGCAAGAGCGCGGTGTTCAAGGAGATGACCGACGAGTTCCGCGCCAAGACCGGCATCCAGATCACCGCCTACACCTACTACGGCGCGCGTCACACCACGGCCCAGAAGGCCTTCACCAATTGCGAAGGCATGAAGGGCCTGAAGATCCGCGTGCCCGATGTGCCCGCTTATACGGCAACGCCGAAAGCCTGTGGAGCCAACCCGACGCCAATCGCGTTTGCCGAGGTCTATCTGGCGCTGCAAAACGGCACCGTCGACGCGCAGGAAAACCCGCTCACCACGATCGAGGCCAAGAAGTTCTACGAAGTGCAGAAGGCGATCATGCTGACCGGGCATATCGTTGACGGGTTGACGACGCAGATCGCGCCGCATCTCTGGAACAAACTCACGGATGCCGAAAAAACCATGTTCACCGATGTCACACGTGAGGCCGCCGCCAAGGCCAGCGCCGACATCAAGAAGCGCGAAGGCGAACTGGTTGACGAGTTCAAGAAGAAAGGCCTGCAGATCGTGACCGTAGACCGCAAGAGTTTCCAGGACGCCGTGCTCAAGAGCGCGACGCCGGAGTCCATGGGCTTCACCAAGGCCGACTTCGACAAGATCCAGGCCGCCAAATAAGGCGCAAACTCCGGCCCTGCACGATCCAGGGCCGGCCACTCGCGAGATTGACCCATGCCCCACCTGCCTGATATCGATGCGATGCCCCATGTGATGGGGGAGGATGGCCAGTTCCATGCCCAGGACGAAAGCGTCGACCTGTCGGATACGCCGATCGAGGGCTGGCTGGCCCTGGCATTCTTCTGGGCCCTGGGCCTGACCGTGTTCTACCAGTTCTTCACCCGGTACGTGCTCAACGACTCGGCCGCCTGGACGGAAGAGATCGCGCGTTACCTGCTGATCGGCACCGTTTTCATCGGCGCGTCGATCGGTGTGGCCAAGAACAACCACATCCAGGTCGATTTTTTCTACCGTTTCATGCCGCCGTGGATGGGCCGCGGCATGGCCGTGCTGGTCGACGCCCTGCGCATCAGCTTTTTCGGCATGGCGGTGGTCATGACCTGGCAGATGATGCAAAAGCTGGGCAGCTACAAGATGACCATCATCGAACTGCCGATGAACATCGTCTACGGCGTGTGCATGTTCGGTTTTGCCGCCATGTTCCTGCGCTCGATTTGGGTCGCACGTGTGCACTTGCGTCGCGGCTACAGCGTCCTCGAAAAGCCCGAATCCACGATGGAAGATCACTAAGCTCAAACCTGTTCACTGGAGTCCTGTCATTGCGGGCTTGACCCGCAATCCATGGATGCCGGATCAAGTCCGGCATGACAAGGCGCACAGCATTGCAACCAACCCGAACTCCCCATGCTAAAGATAATTTTCCTGCTGCTCATGTCGGGCGGCGTGCCGGTGGCGATTGCCATGGCCGGGTCCTCGCTGCTCTATATCCTGTGGACCGGCAACAACCCGCCGTTTGTCGTGATCCACCGCATGGTCAGTGGCATCGACAGCTTTCCGCTGCTGGCCGTGCCCTTCTTTATCCTGGCCGGCAACCTGATGAACAATGCCGGCATCACCAACCGCATCTACAACTACGCACTGGCGCTGGTCGGCTGGCTCAAGGGCGGCCTGGGCCATGTCAACGTCGTCGGCTCGGTGATTTTCGCCGGCATGAGCGGCACCGCCATTGCCGATGCCGCGGGCCTGGGCACGGTCGAGATCAAGGCCATGAAGGACCACGGCTACAGCACCGAGTTTGCGGTCGGGGTGACTGCCGCGTCGGCCACATTGGGGCCGATCATCCCGCCCAGTCTGCCGTTCGTCATCTACGGGATGATGGCCAATGTGAGTGTCGGCGCACTGTTCCTGGCAGGCATCCTGCCGGGCGTGCTGATGGCCATCCTGATGATGCTCACCGTGGCCTACTTCGCGCACAAGAAC
>JANOUM010000867.1:0-1958 GCA_031416855.1 Rhodoferax sp.
AAACACCATGGCCGCTGCCACGCTTACCATCGACGTCGTCTCGGATGTGGTCTGCCCCTGGTGCTACATCGGCAAGCGCAAGCTGGAAGCCGCATTGGCCCTGCCCCAGGCGGTTGACCTGCCGGCGGTGGAGCTGCGCTGGCACCCGTTCCAGCTCAACCCTGACATGCCGGCCGGCGGCGTCTCGCGCCAGCAGTACCTCGAGGACAAGTTCGGCGGTCCGGGGCGCGCCGCCGAGATCTATGCCCGGGTGCGTGCCGCCGGGCGCACGGTGGGGCTGGAGCTGAACATCGAGGGCATCTCGCTGCAGCCCAACACGCTGGCGGCCCATGCGCTGATCGCCTTTGCACAGCAAGGCGCAGGCACGCTGGGCAGCGCTGTCAAGGAGCGCATTCTCAAGGCCTATTTCGTCGAGAACCGGTTCATCGGCAGTGTCGATGTGCTGGTCGACATCGCACGTGAGGCCGGGCTCGATGCCGACGCAGCGCGTGCCTACCTGAGCGACCCCGTCCATCTGCAGGAAGTGGCGCAGGCCGATGCACAGGCACGCGGCATGGGCATCAGCGGCGTGCCCTTCTTCATCTTCAACCAGAAGGTCGCGGTATCGGGCGCGCAGGACCCGGCCGCCCTTCTTGATGCGATGCGCCAGGCCGTAACCGCCGCCGGATGACGCGCAAGGAGCATCTCGACCCCCTGGCGGTGGGCCTGTTGCTGGCGTGCTGCCTGTTCTGGGGCGTGCAGCAGGTGCTGGTCAAGGCTACGATCGCCGAGATCGCGCCGGTGTTCCAGGCTTTTGTCCGTTTCGCAGCGGCGACGGTGGTGTTGTGGTGTTGGTGCCGCTGGCGCGGCATCGCGTTGTTCAACTACGACGGGCTGTGGCGTGCGGGCCTGCTCGCCGGTGCGTTGTTCTCGATCGAGTTTGCGTTTCTGTATAACGCGCTGGCCTACACCACGGCCTCCCGTGCGACCGTGTTTGTCTATACCTCGCCATTTTGGGTGGCGCTGTTCGTGCCGCTGGTGGTGAAGGCCGAACGCCTGCGCTCCTGGCAGTGGGTCGGTCTGGCGCTCGCGTTTCTGGCGGTGGTGTTCGCGTTTTCGGATGGCCTGGCCCAATCCGGCACGTCCACCGCGTGGTTGGGCGACCTGCTGGCGCTGGCTGGTGGCTTGGCCTGGGGCCTGACCACGGTGGTGATCCGCGGCTCGGGCCTGAGCCGCATGTCGGCGGAAAAGCTGTTGTTCTACCAGGTGGCTGTCAGCGCCGTCTGCCTGCCGTTCCTGAGCCTGGCGCTGGGTGAACCGTGGAACTGGTCCTGGAGCGGGTTCGGCTGGTTGTCGATGGTGCTCCAGACCGTGGTCGGCGCCTTTGCCAGTTACCTGGCCTGGATGTGGTTGCTGGGTCGTTACCCGGCCACGAGGATCTCGGCCTTTGTATTCCTGACGCCTGTGTTCGCGTTGGTGTTCGGCGCGTTGTGGCTGCAAGAGCCCGTCAGCCTGCGCCTGTTGCTGGCCGTGGCACTGGTGGCAGTGGGGATCCTGCTGGTCAATCGGACCGCACGCTGAATCGTCTTCAGCCGTTCGGCGACATGCCGCGGTGGGCCGGGCCGGCGTGTCAGTGGGTGGCCCGGCGGTACTGCATCGCCTCGGCCAGGTGCGTCACCTGCATCGCTTCGGCAAGGGCCAGGTCGGCGATGCTGCGCGCGACCTTCAGCACGCGGTGCGTGCCGCGGGCCGACCAGCCCAGGCGGGTTGCGGCGACCTGCAGCAGCCGGGTGGCGGCATCGTCGAGCTGCAGGTGCTGGTCGATCTCCTTGCCCTGCAGCAGGTGGTTGCATTTTCCTTGCCGGCGTTCGGCGAAGTCGCGCGCGGCGACACACCGGGCACGGATGTCGGCGGTGCTCTCGCCGGGGGCCTCGCGCAACAGGTCGCCGGGGGCGATGGCCGGCACGTCCACATGCAGG
>JANOUM010000868.1:0-5432 GCA_031416855.1 Rhodoferax sp.
GCATCTTCGAACGCTTCGAAGCCGCATTCATAGGGTGAGTTTTTGGCGGCATCGGGCTTGCGTGGTGCCAGCACAAAACCACCCAGCGCTACCAACACTACGCCGGTAACGAGGCTGATACACATGAAAATCAGGATGGGCAAATAATTTTCGAGCATTTATGCGCACCTTAGGGGTTTGCCCATTGTTATATTTCATTGGGTTATCATTCTTGCGGTCACCCGTCTTCCCCTGGCAGGAAAGCGGTGCATGACTCTAGCCAAAAGCCATGCGCTTGTCAGCCATTAATCTGTGTATAAACTGATAAACCCTGCTTATGTGCAGATTTTGATTGACCTAAATGATGAATGTAACAGCCTTTTACCGGCAGCCGTTGACAAGAATCAACCCAGACGAGGGAATATTAAATGCTGCTAATCTTCTTGCAGGAAGGCCAAGGAGATATGAACACACACAAAGCATTGTCATGTCCATATCTCAAAAGGCGGGCGGACTCGAACTATTGATCCGGCCAGATGAAGCTTGATCTTTTATCCCCTCCCCTGGCAATTGAGAAAGTCAGGATGAGCCTGCAATTGCCATAACCCCGCTATCCCGCTACATTTACCCGCCTAGGCGCAACCAACACATAAACCATGACAGGCCGTTCTAATGCTCACCAGCGAAATCCGCAGCCAAACCGATACCCTCTGGCACACCGTCCGGGCTATGGGTATAGCCAATCTGTTTGAGGTTGTTGGAAATCTATGAATGCAGTAGAAATCGAAGAAGCCATATCGGATCTGGCCCTTCAGCCCTTCGACGTGGCTGAGTTCCCGTTCGCGTTTCTGGCCGCTTTCGGCAATAAGGACACGGCGCTCAAGCGCCTGCGCACCGGCAACAACAACGCTTCGGATGTGCCCGGTGGTGTGCTCTTGCGCAACAACATCCACATCGCCGTGTGCCAACCGGGTGGTGAGGGTGGCGCTGTGGGCGCTACCCTGGGTAACGCGGTGGGCGACACATTGAAGGCATTGCGCGTCAGCCTAGCCACCACCAAGGCAAAGGCCAAATTCATACTCGCCACCGATGGGCAGACCCTGGAGGCCGAAGAACTGATGAGTGGTGGTGAAGGCGAAACTATCGCCTGCGCCTATGCCGACTTCCCCAACCACTTCGGCTTTTTCCTGCCGCTGGCCGGCATCTCCACCATCAAGGAGATCAAGGACAACCCCATCGACGTGCGTGCCACTGGGCGGCTGAACAAGCTGTATGTTGAGTTGCTGAGCGAGAACCCGGATTGGGCCAAGGCCGAGCGCCGCGCCGACATGAACCACTTCATGGCGCGGCTGGTGTTTTGCTTTTTTGCCGAGGACACCGACATCTTCAATGGCGAGGGGCTGTTCACGCAGACCGTGGACCAAATGAGCGAGCGTGACGGTGCCAACACCCACGAGGTGGTCGAAGCCGTTTTTCGTGCCATGAACACCAAACAGGGTGAGCGCCACTTAGGCCAGCCGCGCTTGCCCAACTGGGCCAACGGCTTCCCGTATGTGAATGGCGGATTGTTCTCAGGCAGCACCGACGTGCCGCGCTTCACCCGCATGGCGCGCACCTACCTGCTGCACGCGGGCATCTTGAAGTGGAGGGAGATCAACCCCGACATCTTCGGCAGCATGATCCAGGCCGTGGCTGACGACGAAGAGCGCGGCGCGCTGGGCATGCACTACACCAGCGTGCCCAACATTTTGAAGGAGTTGAACCCACTGTTTTTAGACGACCTCCGCACGCAACTTGAGCTGGCCGACGACAACAAAGCCAAGCTGCTGAACCTGCGCAAGCGCATGGCGCGTATTCGTGTGTTTGATCCGGCCTGCGGGTCCGGCAACTTCCTGGTCATCGCCTACAAGCAGATGCGCGAGATCGAGGCCGAAATCAACCGCCGTCGCGGCGAGTCGCACCTGGGCAGCGAGATTCCGCTGACCAACTTCCGGGGCATCGAGCTGCGCGACTTTCCGGCGGAGATTGCACGCCTGGCGCTCATCATTGCCGAGTTCCAGTGTGACGTGTTGTATCGAGGGCAGAAGGACGCGCTGGCGGAGTTTTTGCCGCTGAATGCGCAGAACTGGATTGTTTGTGGCAATGCGCTGCGGCTGGATTGGTTGAGCATCTGCCCGCCGACGGGGACGGGCGTGAAGCTGGTGGCCGACGATTTGTTTGGCACGCCGCTGGAGCAGAGCGAAATCGACTTTGTGAATGAGGGTGGGGAGACGTATATCTGCGGCAACCCGCCGTATTTGGGCTTCACTTGGCAGTCGCCAGAGCAGAAAAGCGAGTTGAAGGCCATCTTTGAGCATCGGACAAGGGGTTGGAAGTCACTCGACTATGTGGCCGGCTGGTTCATGAAGGCGGCTGATTACGGCATGCACACAACGTCAGCGTCAGCCTTCGTATCTACAAACTCCATTTGCCAAGGCGAGCAGGTCCCGCTGTTGTGGCCGACAATTTTTGCGTCTGGCCATGAGATTGCGTTCGCACATACGTCGTTCAAGTGGACAAATCTGGCGAGTCACAACGCCGGCGTCACTGTCGCAATAGTTGGTATTTCACGGCAGGCAAAGCTAAAACGTCTGCTTGTTAGCGATGCAGGCGACGGCGCGATTGCCATGCGCGAGGTCGACAGAATCAATGCCTATTTGGTGCCGGGAGCCAATGTTGTTGTTGCTGCGATTGCTCGTTTGCCGAATGAATCGGACAGGGCACCGATGGTGTGGGGAAACAAGCCAACTGACGGTGGACACCTTTTACTTTCGGCAGAGGAGCGAAGGTCATTGTTTGTCGAGAATCCAAATGCAGAGAGATTTATTCGCAACTACTTTGGTGCAGCCGAGTACATCAGGGGCTTAGATCGATCCTGCATTTGGGTGGAAGACGTATATGCGGAACAAGCATGGCAGAACCAGGCGCTTCGTAGCCGCTTCAATAAAGTACGGGAATTCCGAGAGTCAAGCATCGCTGCGGAGACCAGACCAGCCGCTGAGTACCCGCATCGTTTTCGACAGATTCAGGGAATCGCAACTGATCACACACTCATCGTTCCCCAAGTCAGCTCCGAACGAAGAGGCTATCTTCCTGTTGGCTTATTGCCCCCACGGTCGATCGTAAGCAACCTCGCCTTCGCCCTCTACGACGCCCCCCTCTGGAACATGGCCCTCATCGCCTCCCGCCTGCATCTGGTCTGGATCGCCACTGTCTGCGGCAAACTGGAAACACGTTACCGCTACTCCAACACCCTAGGCTGGAACACCTTCCCCGTCCCCCTGCTCACCGAGCAGAACAAGGCCGACCTCACCGCCTGCGCCGAAAACATCCTGCTGGCCCGCGAAGCGCATTTCCCGGCCACCATCGCCGACCTGTACGACCCGGCCACCATGCCCGACAACCTGCGCCACGCCCATGAGCGCAACGACGAGGTGCTGGAGCGCATCTACATCGGTCGCCGCTTCAAGAACGACACCGAGCGGCTGGAAAAGCTGTTTGAGCTTTATACCAAGATGACGGCGGCAGCCAAACCTGTGCCAAAAACGAAAAGAGGGAAATCACCATCATGACCGCCGTGCCACCCGACTCGTTGCCTCTGGCTGAAACGCTGAGCATCGAATTCAAAAGTGACCGCAAACGCCTGTCCGACGATGAGCTGGTCGAGGCGCTGGTTTGTCTGGCCAATACTGAAGGCGGTGAGCTTTGGCTGGGCGTGGAAGATGATGGCACCCCCACCGGCCTGCATGAGGCGCACCAGCATCTGGCGGGTTTGCCGGGATTGGTCGCGGCCAGAACTTCGCCCTCCCTCGCTGTTGTGGTCAGTGACCGGGTGTTTTCCGGCGTGCGCGTGGCGCGCATTGTGGTGCCACAATCCAGCACGGAGGTTGCCACCACTTCGGGGGTGTATCTGCGCCGCCGCCTGAAACAGGACGGCGCACCCGAATGTGTTCCCATGTTGCCGCATGATCGTAGCAGCCGGGCTGGTCATTTTGGTTTGGCGGATGCGTCGGCGCAGGCCGTTGCTGGTGCGACGCTGGCCGATTTTGACCCGCTGGAGCGCGAACGGCTGCGCCAGGCGATTCGCCAATATGGTGGCGACCGCGTGTTGCTCGAACTGGATGACGAGGCGCTGGATGGTGCGCTGGGTTTCACCCAGAGGCAGCCCGATGGGAGCCGGGTGCCCACGCTCACTGGCCTGCTGTTGATTGGGCGTGAGCCGGTGCTTCAGCAGCGTGTGGCGACGCATGAGCTGGCGTTTCAGGTGCTCGCGCAGCAAGCGGTGCGGTTCAACGAGTTTCGCCGTTTTCCGTTGCTCAAGGCGTTGGATTGGCTGGAAACGAACTTTCGCACTACAACCCCGAGCAGGAATTGCAGGTGGGCTTATTCCGTGTTCCAGTGCCGCTGGTGGATATGGCGGCCTTTCGTGAAGCAGTGGCCAATGCGCTGATTCACCGTGACTACCATCGTCTGGGCGCGGTACATGTGCGGTTGGAAGATGAGGCGCTGGTTGTCAGCAACCCCGGTGGCTTGGTGGATGGGGTGACTTTGGCTAACTTACTGGTGACCGAGCCGCGTCCACGCAACCGCGCCTTGGCTGATGCCATGAAGCGCATCGGCGTGGTGGAGCGCTCGGGGCGTGGGGTGGACACGATTTATCGCGGCATGCTCAAGTTTGGTCGTCCTGCACCTGACTATGGCCGCACGGATGCACAAAATGTGGTGTTGCAATTGCCCACCGTGCCCGCCGATGTGGCATTCAGGCGCATGGTGGTGGACATTGAGCGGCAACAAGGCGCAGAGCTGCCGATTGATTCATTGATTGCGCTAGGTGCTTTGCGCGAGTTCAAGCGTTTGTCGGCAGAGGCATTGGCTCAACATATTCAGCGCGATGCGGCGAGCGCCAAACGCACGCTGGAGGCATTGACCGAATCGGGTTTGGTCGAGGCGCATGGCAATACCCGTGGGCGCAGCTACACCTTGTCGGCTTCGGTCTATTCGGTGGTGAGTGACAAGGCGGCCTACACACGCCAGGTGGGGTTTGGCCCGATTCAGCATGAGCAAATGGTGCTGAGCTACATCCGCCAGCACGGGCAAATCAAGCGGGCAGAGGTGATGGATCTGTGTCGTTTGACAGAGGGACAGGCTAAAGAACTTTTACGTCGCCTTGTTGTTTCACAAAAAATCGAGATGCGCGGTGCTGGGCGGGCTGCAATGTACGTCGAGTGCGCAGACCCTGCTCAGGCGGAACCATGAAAGAACGGATGGAATCGGATGGAATCGGATGGAATCGGATGCGCAAAAAGTTTTGATCGGGTTTTGATCGCCTACCCCCCGGACACCCTTTTATCGAGTACGCATGCCATGAATACGACAAACAACCCAACCAACACCTACACCGTGCCCTCGGTGTC
>JANOUM010000869.1:0-1792 GCA_031416855.1 Rhodoferax sp.
CCGTGCGCGACCGCATTCTGGCCCACACCGGTCTGGATCAGCGTGTAACCATCCGGCACGGACTTGACCCCCCTGTCGGTGCCTATCACGCCGCCCGCACCACCGACGTTTTCGACCAGGAACGGCTGCTTGAGGATCTTGCCAAGCTCCTCGGCCAGCATGCGGCCCATGATGTCGCTGGTGCCCCCGGCCGGGAACGGCACGATGATCTTGACCGGCTTGTTGGGGTAGTCGGACTGGGCCAGTACCGGGGCCTGAGTGGCGACCAGCACCAACGCTGCGTGCGCCACGGCGGCAAGAAGTAGACGGCGTATTGACATGGATGTACTTTGGTTGAGGCGATGCACGATGGGCCTGTGGCCTCGCGCAACGGGGTCTGCCGGGTTCGATGCCACACCATGCCATCATTCCACATATTTGGCCCGGACACGGCGCCGCACGACAGGAGATGACCATGGTAGAAACCCGAAGCGCCCCGGCATCAGGCCCCCACACCATCCGCATGCACGCGCTGGACAACGTGGCCATCGTCGCCAACGACGGCGGGCTGGCCGCCGGCACGGTGCTGGTCGACAAGGTGCCCCAGTGCCACAAGGTCGCCCTGAAGGACCTCGCGGTCGGTGCGCCCGTGCTGCGTTACGGCATTGCGATCGGTTATGCGGTCACGGCCATTGCGGCGGGCAGCTGGGTGCGTGAGCGCCTGTTGACGATGCCCGAAGCGCGCGGGCTGGACGGCCTGCCCATGGCAACCGGCCAAGCCGCACCCCAGCCTGCGCTGAAGGGATACACCTTCGAGGGCTACCGCAACGCCGATGGGTCGGTGGGCACGCGCAATATCCTGGCCATCACCCAGACGGTGCAGTGCGTGGCCGGGGTCACCGGTTTTGCCGTGCGGCGCATCAAGGCCGAGCTATTGCCCCGATTTGCCCATGTAGACGAAGTGTGGCGCTGGAACACAGCTACGGCTGCGGCGTGGCGATCGACGCACCGGGCGCGGAAATACCGATTCGCACGCTGCGCAGTATCAGCTTGAACCCCAACTTCGGCGGCGAGGTGATGGTGGTCAGCCTGGGCTGCGAAAAACTGCAGCCCGAACGGCTCATGCCGGCGGGCACCATCCCCTTGCTGGACCAGCGCCAGGCGGGCAGCGCAGCCAGCGCACTCGACATGGTGTGCCTGCAAGACGATGCGCACGTGGGCTTCATGTCGATGGTCGAGGCCATCATGCGCCAGGCCGAGGGCCACCTGGCACGCCTGAACGCCCGCCGGCGCGTCAGCGTTCCCGCCAGCGAGTTGGTAGTGGGTGTGCAATGTGGTGGCAGCGACGCGTTCTCGGGCGCCACGGCCAATCCTCCTGTGGGTTTTTGCACCGACTTGCTGGTCCGCGCGGGGGGGCGGCATGTTTTCGGAGACGACCGAGGTGCGCGACGGCATCGACCAGCTCACGGCGGGCGCGTCCACGCCCGAGGTGGCCCAAACCATGGTCCGCGAGATGGCCTGGTACGACGACTACCTGCAGCGCGGCAAGCAGCGCCAACACCACGCCGGGCAACAAAATGGGTGGCCTATCCAACATCGTCGAGAAGGCCATGGGCTCGATCGTCAAGAGTGGGTCGGCGCCGATCACCGGCGTGCTGGCGCCGGTGACATGAACCTATTTTCCTCAGTTGACCGCCCTAAAATTCTTTCAAACTGAAGCCTGATGCGGGTTACAGACCATTTTGGAGGATCACCCAATGGGTGAAGAGAAATTTGCACAAACGGCAGTCGTAAAAGCCGTCCAAGGATCTAT
>JANOUM010000870.1:0-2579 GCA_031416855.1 Rhodoferax sp.
ACGCATGCTCGACGGCCTGCAGGCGGAGGGCGAGTCCGAGGTGCTGGTGCATTACACGCTGGCCGAGGAGATCCGGGCCCTCAAGCGCGTGAAGGACGCCATGGCTCAGGGGCGACCCATGCCGATGGCACTGCGCGAACAGCGCATCTGGGGGGCCCGCGAGCGGCTGTTCGAGCGCATCCTGCCGCGGCTGGGCGTTGACGCCCTGTCGGAGCTGCTTTTTGCCGCGCACCAGGTCGACGGGATCGTGAAGGGCCTCAAACTGCCCGACTGGCCGGCCAACGGCTGGCAGGCGTTGCATCGGCTGGCGATGATGGTGTGCCGGCACTGCGCAGAAAAACCCGCCGTGGCGCGCTGAGCCGGTTCACGGGAGTGCGTGAGAAAATCCGGCCATGACCGCGCACACCATCGCCCAATATTGCCAGACCCTCGGCATCCAGGCACGCGCCGCATCCAGCCTGATGGCCCGGGCCAGTGCTGCCAGCCGCAACGCCACCCTGCGGCGCCTGGCGCAACTGTTGCGTGACAACCTGGAACACCTGCACGCCGAGAACCAGAAGGACATCGCGCGCGCCGAGGCCGCCAGCCTGGCCGCTCCGATGGTCGACCGGCTGAAACTCACCCCGAAGATCATCGACACCGTGGCCCAGGGCTGCGAACAACTCGCCGCCATGCCCGATGTGATCGGCGACATCGTCGGCATGAAGGAGCAGCCCAGCGGCATCCGCGTGGGCCAGATGCGGGTGCCGATCGGCGTCTTCGCCATGGTGTTCGAAAGCCGCCCCAACGTGACCATCGAGGCTGCCAGCCTGGCCATCAAGAGCGGCAATGCCTGCATCCTGCGGGGCGGCTCGGAGGCGATCGATTCCAACCGCGCGCTGGCGCTCCTGGTGCAGCGGGCGCTGACCGACAACGCCCTGCCGGCCGACGGCGTGCAACTGGTGCAGACCACCGAGCGCGAGGTGGTAGGCCACCTCATCAGCATGCCGCAGTATGTCGACATGGCCATCCCACGCGGTGGCAAAGGCCTGATCGAGCGCATCAGCCGCGACGCCAAAGTGCCGGTGCTCAAGCACCTGGACGGCAACTGTCACGTATACGTCGACGACCCCTGCGACACCGCCATGGCGGTGCGCATCGCCGACAACGCCAAGACCCAGAAATACAGCCCCTGTAACGCCAGCGAGAGCCTGCTCGTGGCCCAGGGCGTGGCGGCGGAATTCCTGCCGCGCATCGGCGCCATTTTTGCTGCCAAGGGGGTCGAGATGCGGGTCTGCCCGGCCAGCCGCGCGCTGCTTGCCGGTGTTGCCGGCACCCACCTCGTGGACGCGAGCGAGCAGGACTGGTACGAGGAGTACCTCGCGCCCATCATCAGCATCAAGGTGGTGGCAGGGGTGGACGCGGCAATCGCCCACATCAACCACTACAGCAGCCACCACACCGACGCCATCGTCACGCGGGACCATATGCACGCGCAGGCATTCCTGCGTCAGGTTGACTCGGCAAGTGTCATGGTGAATGCGAGCACCCGCTTCGCTGATGGTTTCGAGTACGGGTTGGGGGCCGAGATCGGCATCAGCACCGACAAGTTCCACGCCCGCGGACCGGTCGGCATCGACGGCCTGACATCCCTCAAATACGTGGTGCTCGGAGACGGCGAAGTTCGGGGCTGAGCCGGTGCGATGACCGCCGGTTCCGCCACCTCCGCGCCGCCGGCCCGGCTGGTCACCGGGTCCACCCTGCGCCACGTCGTCACCATGACCGGCGCCAGCGCCATCGGCCTGGTGGCGGTGTTCGCCGCCGAGGCGCTCAGTCTGCTCTATGTCGGCCTGCTCGGCCAGCGCGAACTCACCGCCGCCATGGGTTATGCGGGCACCTTGTTGTTTTTCGCCACCTCGGTGGCGATCGGCATGTCGATCGCGGGCAGCGCACTCACCGCCCGGGCGCTCGGTCGCGGGCACCGCACCCAGGCGAACCAGATCGCCGGGGCGGCACTGGCCATCATGCTGGTGGTGATGATCGCCCTGGCCTGCCTTGTCTACCCGTTTCTTGAGCCCATGGTGCACGCGCTGGGCGCCCGGGGGCGCACCGCCGAACTCACCGTAGCGCTGATGCGCATCGTGTTGCCGTCCTGGCCGCTGCTGGGCCTGGGCATGTGCCTGTCGGGCCTGTTGCGCGCGATCGGTGACGCCCGCCGCAGCATGGCGGTGACACTGGCTTCGGCCGCCGCAACGGTGGTGCTGGATCCGCTGTTCATCTTCGGTCTGGGCCTGGGGCTCGAGGGCGTGGCGTATTCCACCTTTCTGGCCCGGCTGGCGATGGTGCTTGCCGGTGCCCATGGCCTGGTGCGGGTGCACCACCTGTTTGCCTGGCCGAGCAAGGCTTTTGTGACGCGCGAATTCCGGCCCTTCATGGCCCTCGGATTGCCGGCAGTGCTGACGCAGATCGCCACACCGGTCGGCAACACCTATGTGACGGCCACCATGGCCGCCTCCGGAGACGACGCGGTGGCCGGCTGGGCAGTGATCCAGCGCATCATCCCGGTGGCGTTTGGCCTGTTGTTCGCGATGTCCGGCGCG
>JANOUM010000871.1:0-3788 GCA_031416855.1 Rhodoferax sp.
GGTGGAGTTCGACGTCGAGGATCTCGACGGTCAGATGGTCGTGCGGTCGTCGGCCTTCCCGCGCCAGCCGGTGTTTCCGATGGCCGGGCGGGCCGATCGTTTCCACTACGAGGGCGGGCGCGCAGAACTCCAGTTCGAGCGAGACGCCAGTGGCCGGCCCGTGGCTCTGGTGCTGCACGAAAACGGCGACATGCGTGCCGTGCGGGCTGCTCCCGGATCCTGATTTGGGCCTGCCGTACAATCCGCCCATCACCGGGGGTGTCACGCAGGTTCGAGCAACCAGCGCGACTGAGAAATACCCCACTCACCTGATCTGGGTAATGCCAGCGTAGGGAGCGTGATGAGATGGATCCGTCGCAGCGCTGGCGCTCCATCTTTTCATGTGTCCCGAGGCGGCCATATTGAAAGGATGGACACCATGCAACGACGGATTTTTTCATGGATGGGGGCTGCCGCCATGGCGGCCGCATGGGTCACTGCCGCGACGGTCGCGTCGGCCCAGGAGCTGCGCGTGCTGGTGCACAGCTCGTTCTCGCTGCCCAAGCCACTGCTAGCCAGGTTCGAAACCGAGTCCGGCGTCAAGCTCAGCATCATCAAGGCCGGCGACGCGGGTGAAATGCTCAACAAGCTGATCCTCACCCGGGCCCAGCCGATTGCCGATGTGGTGTTTGGTATCGACAACGCACTGGTGGCCAAGGCCCAGGCGGCACAGGTGCTCGATGCCTATGCCGGCGCCGCCAGTCAGCGCGACCCGGTGGTGCCACTGGCAGGCGGTGTGCTGGCGGTGGACTACGGCTACGTCACCCTCAACTACGACCGGGCCTGGTTCGCCAAGAGCGGCGTGGCGCTGCCAAGGTCCCTGGAGGACCTCACCCAGCCTGCGTACCGCAACCTGCTGGCGGTGCAGAACCCGGCCACGTCGAGCCCCGGTTACGCCTTCATGCTCTCCACCATCGCCGGCCTGGGCGAAGAAGCGGCGTTCGACTGGTGGGCCCGCATGCGCGTCAACGGGGTGAAGGTGACCAAGGGCTGGAGCGAGGCCTACTACACGGAGTTCACGCGCAACGGCGGCAGCCGTCCGCTGGTTGTCAGTTATGCCAGCAGCCCGGCAGCCGAGGTGTTCTACAGCAAGGAAAAAATCACCGAGCCGCCCACCGGCAGCCTGGCCTTCAAGGGCGCGGTGTTCCGCCAGGTCGAGGGCGTGGCGCTGGTGCGCGGCGGGCAACAGCGTGAGGCGGCACAGCGCTTCATGGAGTTCCTGCGCTCGGCGCCGGTCCAGGAAGCCCTGCAGACCAGCATGTGGATGTACGCCGCTGAACCCCGCACCAGCCGGCCCGAGGTGATGCGCCACGCAGTGGAGCCAACCAGCCATGACAGCCCGGGCAACGAGGCCATCGCTGCCCGCGGCGCGGACTGGGTCGGCCGCTGGACCACAGTGGTGTTGAAGTAGGCCGGGGCTGGACGGGCCGGGCGGTGGCGGCAAGCAGCTTGGCGGCATTGCGCACGACCGGGTCGGGGGGGCCGGGGCCGGGCCCGGGCCCGGGTATCGGGCTGCTGCCGCTGGGCTTCCTGGTGCTGATGGTGCTGGCGCCGCTGGTGCGTCTGGCGTTCGAGGCGCTGGCCGGCGCGCAAGTCGGCGTATTCACGGCCATGGTCGGTGATGCCTACTTGCGCTGGCGGGTCGGCTGGTCGTTGTTGCAGGCGGCCTTGACCTGTTTCGTCGCGCTGCTTGTCGGGTTGCCGCTGGCCTGGGTGCTGGCGCGGCTGGATTTCCCCGGTCGCGCTTTGGTGCTGCGCCTGTTGATGCTGCCCTTCGTGGTGCCGACCTTGGTGGCCGCACTGGGCGTGCTCTCAGTGTGGGGTCCGCGTGGCGTGCTGGCGCAGTGGTGGGGCCTGGACCTGCAGGACACGCCGTGGCTGCTGCTGTATGGCAACCTCTTCTTCAACCTGTGCCTGGTGCTGCGCGCCGCGATCGAGGCGCTGGAGCGTGTCAGTGCGGCACGTGTCGCGGCGGCACGCACGCTGGGTGCGACACCCTGGCGCGCCTTTTGGCGCGTCGAGTGGCCGGCGATCCTGCCCTGGCTGGCGTCCGCCTTGTGCCTGGTGTTCCTGTATGTGTTTTCCGGTTTTGGCCTGGCGCTGATCCTGGGCGGGCAACGGTTTGCCACCATCGAGGTGGAGATCTATACCCTGGTGGCGCATGAACTCAAGCTTGCGCCGGCCGCAGTGCTGGCGCTGGCGATGCTGCTGCTGACCGGCTCCGTAGCCCTGCTGTACGCCTGGGTCGAGCGCAGGCTGGCGGCGCCGGCGCGGTCCGATGGCATCACACGCCAGGCGCCGCAGGGTGTTGCGCAGTGGCTGGCCGTCGCCGGCGCGATGCTGGTGTTGCTGGCGATTTGCGCCATGCCGCTGGCGGCCATCGTCGTGCGTGCGGCGCTGGCGGGCAGCGCGGCCTGGGCCGTGTTGTGGGAGCCTGAAACACTGCTGGCGTTGTGGAACACCGTGCGATTCACCGCCGCGGCGCTGCTGCTGGCCACGGTGCTGGGCGTGGCCCATGCGCTGGCCGCGCGGCACTCGACCTGGCTGCGCGCGGCGGCATTTCTTCCATTCGTGGTGTCGCCGGTCACGGTGGCCTTCGGGTTGCTGCTGCTGTACCCGGGCTGGAGCGCCAGCCTGCCGCTGCTGGTGGCGGCGTATGCGCTGCTGGCCTACCCGTTTGTCGCCAATGGGCTGGGGGCTGCGCTGGACAGCCTGCCGCCGTCTTTGGCGCAGGTGGCGCAGACGCTGGGCGCGTCGCCGGCCAGGATCTTCTGGCGCGTCACCTTGCCGATGGTCACGCCGGCACTGCGTCGCGGCATGGCGTTCGCTGCGGCGACCGCACTGGGCGAGTTCGCGGTCACGTTGTTCCTGTCGCGGCCCGAATGGGCCACGCTCACCACCCTGATCTACCAGCGCCTGGGGCGCCCAGGGGCGTCCAACCGCGATGAGGCGTTGGTGCTGGCCGCTGCGTTGATGCTGCTGGCGCTGCTGGCCTTCCTGCTGATCGACCAGCCTGCTGCGCGCCGTCGCGCCGCTCCCGTGCCCCACGCCAGGAACAAAATGCGGCATGCTTGAACTGCTCGCCATCGACAAGACCTTCGACGACGATGCCGGTGGCCACTGGGTGCTGGCCGCTGCGCTGGACCTGCACGTCGCGCAGGGGGAGACGGTGGCTGTGCTGGGGCCTTCGGGCAGCGGCAAGAGCACCCTGCTCAAGATGATCGCCGGCCTGGAGCCGCCCGACCGCGGCCTGATCCGGTTCGACGGCGTCGACCTGGCCGGCGTGGCGCCCGAGCGGCGCCGATTCGCCCTGATGTTCCAGGATTTCGCGCTGTTTCCCCATCTTGACGTGCGCGACAACGTGGCCTTCGGCCTGGTCGAGCAGGGGCAGCGCCGCGCGCAGGCCCGGGCCCAGGCCGATCAGCTGCTGTCGGTGTTCGGTCTGGCGGGCCATGCGCGCCATGCGGTGTGGAAACTCTCTGGCGGCGAGCAGCAACGCGTGGCGCTGGCGCGCGCGCTGATCACGGCACCGCGGTTGCTGTTGCTCGACGAACCTTTTTCGGCGCTGGACGCGGAACTGCGTGCGAGCCTGCGTGGCGAGTTCGCCCAGCGCATCGCCGC
The DNA here is from genome assembly GCA_031416855.1 of Rhodoferax sp. GTDB lineage: Bacteria > Pseudomonadota > Gammaproteobacteria > Burkholderiales > Burkholderiaceae_C > CAISIP01. The sequence continues at coordinate 3,661 of JANOUM010000871.1, forward strand.
GGCCCGGATCACCACCGTGCTGGTCACCCATGACGAGGCCGAGGCCCGCGTCATGGCGCGACGCGGTTTTCGTCTGCTGGGGGGGAAGCTGCAGGCACTGTGGTGATGCAGGCGGCCTGGGCGAGAGA
>JANOUM010000872.1:0-4698 GCA_031416855.1 Rhodoferax sp.
AACCAGTGGCTGGACGTGTGGGACCAGTTCAAGACCCACAAGGGAGCCTTGCTGGGTGCTGCCGTCTTCATCTCCATCCTGCTGTTTGTGCTGGTCGGCCCGTTTCTGTGGAAAACCGACCCGGGTTACGCCAACCTCCTGATGCGCAACAAGGTGCCGAGCCTGCAGTTCCCGTTTGGCACCGACGAACTCGGGCGCGACCTGTTTGCCCGCATGATGGCCGGCGGCAAGGTATCCCTGGCAGTGGGCATGACCGCCATGTCGATTGCGGTCATGTTGGGCACACTCATTGGTGTGTCGGCCGGCTTCTTCCGCCGCCTGGACGGCCCGCTGATGCGCCTGACCGACCTGTTTCTCGCGCTGCCCCTGTTGCCGCTGCTGTTGGTGATGGTGATGCTGTTTCGCGAGGCGCTGTCATCCAGGCTGGGCCCGGAAGCCGGCATCTTCATCCTGATGGTGGTGTCGATCGGCGCCACCTCCTGGATGCAGACCGCACGCATCGTGCGCGGCGAGGTGCTGGCCCTGAAGGAGCGCGAGTTTGTGCTGGCAGCGCGCTCGATCGGCGCCCCGCCGGTGCGCATGATCCTGCGCCATATCCTGCCCAACACGCTGAGCCCGATCATGGTGGCGGCGGCGCTGGGTATCGCCGGTGCCATCATCATCGAAAGCGCATTGTCGTTTCTGGGCCTGGGTTTTCCGCCCGATTTTCCGACCTGGGGCCGTCTTCTGTTCGATGCAGTGGACCACCTGCAGGACTACCCGAACCGCGTCCTCTTGCCCGGCATCGCCATATCACTGACCGTGTTGTCGGTGAACTACATCGGTGACGGTCTGCGCGACGCGCTCGATCCGCGTATACGCGGGCGTTGACACACACCACCGGACGCCAAGTCACACCTGCCACATGAAGATTGCACACAACCGGTACTACCGCTACGATGAATTCACCTCGATCCTGAAGCAGCTTGTCCAGGCGTATCCGGGGTTGTTGTCGATGGAAAGCGTGGGCAAGAGTCACGAGGGGCGCGATATCTGGGTGCTGACCGTGACCAACCAGGCCACCGGCCCGGCGGTGGACAAGCCCGCTTACTGGGTCGACGCCAACATCCATGCCAGCGAGCTTGCGGGTGGCGCGGCGGCACTGTACCTGATCGACACCTTGACCCGTGATCACGGCCAGCGCGAGACCGTGACGCGGTGCCTGGACACCCGCGCGTTCTACATCTGCCCGCGCATGAACCCGGACGGCGCCGAGTGGGCCATGCGCGACACCCCGAAGATCGTACGCTCGTCGACCCGTGCGTACCCGTTCGACGAAGACCACGTCGATGGCCTCGATACCGAGGACGTGGACGGTGATGGCCGCATCCTGTCGATGCGCATCCGGGACCCGAACGGCAACTGGAAGTGCCACCCGGACGAGCCCCGCCTGATGGTGGCGCGTGAACCGACCGAAGCAGGCGGCAGTTATTACCGCATCCTGCCCGAGGGGCATGTGCGCGATTACGACGGGTTCATGCTCAAGGTCAACCGGGACCGCGAGGGCCTGGACCTCAACCGCAATTTTCCGGGTGGTTGGCGCCAGGAGTTCGAGCAGATGGGGGCCGGCCCCTACCCGACGTCCGAGCCCGAGGTGCGCGCCGTCGTGCATTTCATCACCCACCACACCAATATCACCGGCGGCGTGACCTTCCATACCTGGAGCGGCGTGCTGCTGCGCCCGTTCCCGGGCCGCGCGGACGACGAGATGCCGGCCGAGGACCTGTGGGTCTACAAGGTCCAGGGTGACAAGGGCACCGAGCTAACCGGCTATCCGGCGATCAGCACCTACCACGAGTTCCGTTACCACCCCAAGGAGGTGACCAGCGGCGGCTTCGACTGGATCTACGAGCACCTTGGCCTGTACAAGTGGACGGTCGAGATCTGGTGCCCGATGCGCGAGGCGGGCATCACCGACTACAAGTACATCGACTGGTTTCGCGACCACCCTGTGGCGGACGACCTCAAGCTGCTGGCCTGGTCCGACACCGCGCTCCTGGGCAAGGGCCATGTCGACTGGTACCCGTTTGCGCATCCGCAGCTCGGCGCGGTCGAGATCGGCGGCTGGGACAAGACCTATGCCTTTCGCAACCCACCGCCGCATCTGCTCGAACGGGAGATCGCACGTTTTCCGGACTGGCTGCTCTGGAATGCGCTGACCTCACCGAAGCTGGAGCTGGTGTTTGCCCGCTGCGAGAAGCTGGGCCCCGACACCTGGCGCGTCGAGGTCGGCGTGCAAAACACCGGCCATTTGCCATCCTATGTATCCAAACGTGCCTTGCAGCGCAAGCAGTCGCGCGGCCTGATCGGCGAGCTCACGCTGCCACCTGGCGCTGCGCTGGTGTCGGGCGCTTTGCGCACCCACGCCGGCGAACTTGAAGGCCGGGCCTACAAACACACGCTGGTGAGTTTCTGGACCGACCACACCCCGATGGGGGACCGCGCAAGCCTGCAGTGGGTGGTGCGCGCCCCCGCTGGTGGCACGGTGCAGGTGGCGGTGCGGCACGACAAGGCCGGCACGGTGCGGGCCAGCATCGAACTCTCCTGATGCCCCGCGGTGGCCCGGCGGATCTTCATCCGCCCGGCCGCGGTTGCCCTGTGCGGCAGATGGCGCTATTTCGAAAGCGACCGTCGCAATTGGAGCCGCTTCGCGACCGGCCCTGCATACAATTTGCGCGTTTGCCTGCCGGCGCGATTGCACATTCCAAGAAGTTGCATTCAGGGTGCCCCGTTGCCGACCAGCGGCGTGGGTGTGCGCATTGTTGTCACGCTTCCCAGGTGTCATCCAGTTTCCTTAGGAGCAAGCGCCAATGGCCAAATTCCCCGAGCGAGCCAAAGTTGTCATCATTGGCCAAGGCGGCATCGTGGGTGCCTCGGTGGTGCACCACCTTATCGAACGCGGCTGGGACAACATCGTAGGCATCGACAAATCCGGCATCCCCACTGATGTGGGCTCCACCGCACACGCGTCCGACTTCTGCTTCAACACGATGCACGATCCGTTGACGATCTTCACCACCAAATACAGCATCGATTTCTATGAAAAAATGGGTCGCTACGACCGCATCGGTGGCCTGGAGGTGGCGCGCGTCGGGGACGACGAGCGCATGCGCGAGCTTGAGCGCCGCGTGGCCTCTGGCAAGGCCTTTGGCAACCGGGTGGAGATGATCACTGCGGCCGAGGCCAAGGCCCGGTTCCCGCTGCTCGAAGAAAACATGATCCAGGGCGCCCTGTGGGACCCGGATGCGGGCTTGGTCAAGCCGCGTTCACAAATGGTGGCAGGCGAACTGGTGGACGCCGCGGTGGCCTCCGGAAAGCTGCTCTCGTTTGCCAACACGGCGTGTACCGGCCTGCGCATCGAGCGCGGCCGCATCCGGGGCGTGGAAACCACCAAGGGCTTCATCGGCGCCGACTACGTGGTGGTGTGCGCCGGTTTGTGGGGGCGCCTGATTGCGGGGATGGCCGGTGAAGACCTGCCCATCATGCCGGTCGACCACCCGCTGACCTTTTTCAAGCCCTATCTGGAGTTCGCCGGGACCGGCAAGGACATTGGTTACCCGCTGCTGCGGGACCAGGGCAACTCGGCCTACCTGCGCGACACCGGGGACCCCAAGACGCCCGAAGGCGGCCAGATCGAATGGGGCTATTACGAAGAAAAGAACCCGCGCATGTGCCACCCGCGCGACTTGCTCGAAAAAGAGCAGGCCAGGTTGTCGCCTTCGCAGCGCGACCTGGAGCTGGACCAGATCATGGCGCCGCTGGAGCGGGCCATCGAGCTCACGCCGATCCTGGCCGAACTGGGCTACGACGACAAATACTCCTTCAACGGCTTGTTGCAGGTCACCACCGATGGCAACCCCTCGATCGGTGAGTCGTCCAAGGTGCGCGGCCTGTGGTATGCCGAAGCCGTGTGGGTGAAAGACGCACCCGGCGTGGGCAAGCTGGTCGCCGACTGGATGACCGATGGTGTAACCCACCTGGACCATGCCCGCATCGACGTGGCCCGCACCTACCCGTTCCAGCAAGACGAGAAATACATCCACGACCGCTGTTATGAGGGCGCCTTCAAGATCTACAACCCGCCGGTGCACAACCGCGAGCCCTACAGCGCTGCGCGAGGCATTTACAAGAGCCCGTTTCATGAGCGCGAGAAGGCGCTCGGTGCCTACTTCATGGAACTCTCCGGCTGGGAGCGCGCGCATGGTTATGCCAGCAACGAGCATCTGCTGGAGGTCTACGGCGACCGGGTGCCGGTGCGTGCCAACGAGTGGGACAACCGCCACTTCTGGCGCGTGTCGAATGCCGAGCACCTGAAAATGTCGCAAGACGTGGGCATGGTCAACATTTCGCACTTTGCCGAGTTCGATGTGCAAGGCCCCGATGCGGCCGACCTGCTGGAATACATCTGCGTGGCCAAGGTGGGCGGTGACACGCCGGTGGGCAAGGGCATCTACACCCACTTCCTGGACGCCCGGGGCGGTGTGCGCGCGGACCTGACAGTGCTGCGTCTGGGCCAGGACCACTACCGCGTGATCGACGGGGCGGATGCCGGCCACCGCGACCTGGTGTGGGTGCGTCGCATGGCGCAGGACCGGGGTGCCACGGTCACGGTGACGGACACCACCACGCAGTACGGTTGCCTCGGTGTGTGGGGGCCCA
>JANOUM010000873.1:0-4439 GCA_031416855.1 Rhodoferax sp.
CGCTCGACCTCCTGCACTTCGGTCTCCAGCAGCCCGTCGTACACGAAACCGGTGTCGCCTTCGGCACAACTGACCGTCACGAGCATGCCGTCTTTGAGGTGCGAGGTGGCATCACCGCATCCCACCACGGCGGGTATGCCTAGCTCGCGCGCGATGATGGCCGCGTGGCAGGTCCGGCCGCCTCGGTTGGTCACGATGGCGGCCGCGCGTTTCATGACCGGCTCCCAGTTGGGATCGGTCATGTCGGTCACCAGGATGTCGCCTGCCTGCACCTTGTCCATCTCGCGGATATGGTGTACCAGCCGCACCGGGCCGGTTCCGATCTTCTGCCCGATGGCGCGCCCCTCGACAAGCACCGTTCCCCGGCCCTTGAGCTTGTAGCGGTGCTCGGCCTTGCCAGCACTTTGGCTCTTGACCGTTTCAGGGCGCGCCTGCAGGATGTACAACTGGCCGTCCAGCCCATCCTTGCCCCATTCGATATCCATCGCCCGGCCGTAATGCTGCTCGATGACAAGCGCGTACCGGGCCAGTTGCTCGACGTCAGCATCGGTCAGCGAATACCGATTGCGCAATTCGGTCGGTACGTCGGTCGTCTTGACCAGTTTCCCGCTGGACGTTTTTTCCTGCGCGGTGGTGAACTGCATCTGGATCAGCTTGGAGCCCAGGCTGCGCCGGATGATGGCGCGCTTGCCGGCGCGCAGCATCGGCTTGTGCACATAGAACTCGTCCGGATTGACCGCGCCCTGCACCACCGTCTCGCCCAGCCCGTAACTCGACGTAATGAACACCACGTCCTCAAATCCGGACTCGGTATCGATCGTGAACATCACGCCCGCGGTACCGAGGTCCGAGCGCACCATCCGCTGCACACCGGCGCTCAGCGCCACATGTTCGTGCGCAAAGCCCTTGTGCACCCGATAACTGATAGCGCGGTCGTTATACAGCGAGGCGAACACCTCGCGCATCTTGTGCAGGATTTCTTCGATGCCCTGCACATTGAGGAAGGTCTCCTGCTGGCCGGCAAACGACGCATCGGGCAGATCCTCCGCCGTGGCTGAAGAGCGAACCGCAAAACTGGCATCGGGTGCACCGGCAACGAGTGTTGCGAAGGCGATCCTGATGGCCTGCTCCAGGTCGTGCGGGAAAGGTTGTGCCTCGACCATGGCGCGGATCTCGGCACCGGCCACGGCCAAGGCGCGCACGTCGTCTGTGTCCAGCCGCGCAAGCCGGCGCTTGATCCGTTCGCTCAACCCATCAAATTGCAGGAACGCGCGGAACGCATGCGCCGTAGTGGCGAATCCGGTGGGCACTTTCACACCCGTCGGAAGGTGCGAAATCATCTCGCCGAGGCTGGCATTCTTGCCACCCACCGCCTCGACGTCGGTCATTCTCAGGTTTTCAAACGGAACGACCAGGGCGGTCGGTTCAAACAATGCAGACATGGGATAACTCCGGAGGTTGAAAAAAGCGGTGTCGACCACCGGGCTCGGCACGGCACGCAGCAGCCGGATCCGCTGCGATCGAGGCGACCAGGGGCTTTTCGATGAGGCTGGGCGCGCTGCACAATCAGGATAATGGTCGAGAAATCGGGTAAATTGCAAGCATTGTAGGGTGGGCCTCCCGCCGCAACGGCGCAAAACCACGGCATCTTTCACCCCAAACGCACCCGCGCCCCATGCCCAATCGAACCGTATTTTTCATATCGGACGGCACCGGCATCACCGCCGAAACATTCGGCAATGCGATCCTGGCGCAGTTCGAGATGAAAGCCCGCCACGTGCGCCTGCCCTTCACGGACACCGCAGACAAGGCGCACCAGGCCGTGCGCCAGATCAACCACACGGGCGTTGTCGATGGCAAGAAGCCGATCGTGTTCACAACCCTGGTGAACATGGAAATACTCGGCATCATCCAGAAGGGGTGCCAAGGCATGCTGCTGGACATGTTCGGCACCTTTGTCCACCCGCTGGAGAACGAACTGCAGATCAAGTCCAACCACCGCGTGGGGCGGTTCAGCGATGCGAGCAAGAGCAAGGAGTACCAGGAGCGCATCGAGGCGATCAATTTTTCGTTGGCGCACGACGATGGTCAGTCGAACCGCGACATGGAGCACTCCGATGTGATACTAGTCGGCGTAAGTCGCAGCGGCAAGACACCCACGTCGCTGTATCTGGCCATGCAATATGGCCTCAAGGCCTCCAATTACCCGCTGATTCCGGAGGACTTCGAGCGCCAGCAGTTGCCTGCCGCCCTGATGCCGCACCGCAGCAAGTTGTTCGGGTTGACCATTACCGCGGAGCGTTTGCGCGAGATTCGCAATGAACGCCGCCCCGACTCGCGTTATGCATCGCTGGAAAACTGCCGCTACGAGATCACGCAGGCTGAAGCGATGATGCGCCGCAGCGGCATCCGGTGGTTGTCCACCACCACCAAGTCGATCGAGGAGATCGCCACCACGATCCTGCAGGAGATCCGGCCCGAGCGCCTGAGCTACTGACGGCGCAGGCGCGTCACCGGCCGCTCTCCACTGCGCCGCAATCCGGTTCCGGCGGACGTCCCCGCCGGGACGTTACAGGCCTATCGCGGCGATGCCAGCCTTGGCCACCTGCGCATCCTCGTATGACTTCACACCGCTGACACCGATGGCCCCCAGGCACTCACCGTCCTTCATGATCGGCACACCGCCCTCGAGCATGCCTTCGAGCAACGGGGCGCTCAGGAACGACTGCCGGCCGCTGTTGATCATGTCTTCATAGACCTTGCTCTCGCGCCGACCCAGCGCCGAAGTACGCGCCTTGGCCGGCGCGATGGCACAGGAGGCCGGGGCCGCACCGTCCAGGCGCTGGAAGTGCAACAGATGGCCTCCATCATCGACGATGGCGATAGAAACCGCCCATGCGTTGCGTGCCGCTTCCGCCTCGGCGGCGACTGCCATTTTGCGAATGTCTTCGAACTGAAGCTGGAATTTGGTTTTCATGGAATGCAAGGGTTGATCACCGAACAGACTGCCCGGGCTGAAGAGCATAACCGCTGCCGGCCCGGCCAATGGGGCCGCGGTTGCCGCAAAGTCCTTGTGACTTGCCGGCCATTCCTGCAAACAAGGAGATCCACAGCCCTTGATTTCTCATAGAATCCGCCCATGTTCCTTCCATTGGTGGTTCTACAGGAGAAAACGGTATGAATGATCGTGTACAAGCAATCAGCCATGGTGCAGACCTGGGGTATGACATATCGACGGCGCAACGCAACAAGGTGTTGCGCAATACCTACTGGCTCCTGGCCCTGAGCCTGTTGCCGACCGTGCTGGGTGCCTGGGTCGGCGTGCAGACCGGCATCACGGCGTCACTGGGCGGCGGCCTTGGCCTTGTGATATTCCTCGGCGGCGCTTTCGGCTTCATGTTTGCAATCGAAAAGACGAAGCACTCCGCAGCCGGTGTTCCCGTATTGCTGGCGTTCACATTCTTCATGGGCCTGATGCTGTCGCGCCTGATCGCCATGGTGCTGGGCTTCAAGAACGGTCCGGATCTGATCATGATGGCATTTGGCGGCACGGCCGGCGTGTTTTTCACGATGGCCAGCCTGTCCACAGTGATCAAGCGCGATCTGACCGGAATGGGCAAATGGCTGACCGTAGGTGCGGTGGTACTGATGGTCGCTGGCATCATCAACGTGTTTGTGGGCTCCACGGCCGGCATGCTGGCCATGTCTGTCCTGGCCATCCTGATCTTCAGCGGGTTCATGCTGTTTGACCTCAAACGCATCGTGGATGGTGGTGAAACCAACTACATCAGCGCCACCTTGTCACTGTACCTGAGCGTTTACAACGTATTCCAGAGCCTGCTGATGTTGCTGGGCATTGGTGGTGGCAGCAACGACTGACGCAGCCCGCTGCCTCAGATCAGACGAGCCAGGAAGACCCCGCGAGGGGTCTTTTTTGTTGATACTCGCGCCATTGAAGACTTCAGCCGCAGGGCAATCCTGCCGATACACCCGACATCCCATTCGCCGTACCCGATGAACTTCCGCCATCTGCTCCCCGCCGTCGCCCTGCTGCTTGCAGCATGCGACATCCCCGGGCTGGGGCCTGACCCCCGGGTTGCACAGCGCGAAGCCGATGGCAAAGCCATTGGTGGTGCCTGCCGACACGCGTTGCGCGGTCTCGAGGACTGTTTTGCCCTGAATGAAAAGGCCTTGAAAACCGCCGTGTTCGAGGGTTGGAAGGAGATGGACCAGTACATGCGAGAAAACAAGATTGAAGGTGTCGCGCCCAAGGCGGTCATGGCCCCCCCGCCCGAGGAAGAAATAATCGTCTCCGAGAAGTCTGCGAAGCCGGGCGTCAAGGGCAAGGCCCCGTCAAAGGCCGCACCAGCGAACTGAGCTACGGCCAGTCAGTCGATCCGGTCGAAAACCGCAATGCTCTCGACATGCGCCGTGTGCGG
>JANOUM010000874.1:0-2748 GCA_031416855.1 Rhodoferax sp.
CAGTTCCTCGGGCCGGTAACTCTTGAGCCAGCTTTCGAGTTGCTGCACATGCCCGCCGGTCTTGAACTCGGCAATCGGCACCTGGTGCGAGCGCCAGCTGCCTTCGACCTGCTTGCCGTCAACGCGCTTCGGCCCGGTCCAGCCCTTGGGTGTGCGCAGGACGATCATCGGCCAGCGTGGGCGCTGCGGCGACTGCGCGCGGTCGAGCGAACGCGCCTGCTGTTGAAAATCGCGTATTTGCGCCAGCACCGCATCCAGCGTGCCGGCCAGCGCCTGGTGCACCAGCGCCGGGTCGTCGCCCTCGACAAAATGCGGCTCGTGGCCGTAGCCACGCATCAGGTCAGTCAGTTCTTCCCGGCTGATGCGCGCCAGCAGCGTGGGGTTGGCAATCTTGTATCCATTGAGGTGCAGAATCGGCAGCACCGCGCCGTCGCGCGCGGGGTTCAGAAACTTGTTGGAATGCCAGCTCGCCGCCAGCGCTCCGGTTTCGGCCTCGCCGTCACCGACGACGCAGGCGACTATGAGGTCGGGGTTGTCGAAGGCAGCGCCATAGGCATGGACCAACGAGTAACCTAACTCTCCACCCTCATGAATCGAACCCGGCACTTCGGGCGAGACGTGACTGGGAATACCCTGCGGCCATGAGAACTGCCGAAAAAGCCGCTGCAGGCCGTTGCGGTTGCGTTCAATGGCCGGGTAGTGTTCGGTGTACGAGCCTTCCAGATAACTGTGCGCCACGATGCCTGGCCCGCCGTGGCCCGGGCCCATGACGTAGATCATGTTCAGGTCGTTGTCTTTGATCAGCCGGTTCAGGTGAACATACAGAAGGTTCAAACCCGGCGTCGTGCCCCAATGGCCCAACAAGCGCGGTTTTATGTCGGCCAGCGTGAGGGGCCGCTCCAGAAGCGGGTTGTCTTGCAGGTAAATCTGCCCGACCGACAGGTAGTTCGCCGCACGCCAGTAGGCGTCGATCTTCTGCAGGGTGTCAGGAGTCAAGGAATGAGGCATTAGGGCATTTCGGAATTATTGACATTCACGGTACGGGCACAGGGGAAAGCGCCACATCGACGATGGCCTGCGCCTCTTGCAGTATGCGCTGCAGGTGTTCAGCGCCGACAAAGCTCTCAGCGTAAACCTTGTAGATGCTCTCGGTTCCGGAGGGCCGCGCGGCGAACCAGCCGTTGGCGGTGTTGACCTTGATGCCGCCGATAGGCTCGCCGTTCCCCGGGGCGCGGCTGAGGATGCTCTCGATCCGTTCACCGGCCAACGCAGTCGAGGCGATCTGCTGTGGCTTGAGCACCGCCAACTGCTTCTTTTGCTGCGCTGTCGCAGGGGCTTGCACCCGGCGTGCTGGCGCACGCGGGTGCCGAAAGCGCATGCGTGTCGATGCCCAGGAACAGCGGCCCGCCGATGCCATGGGTCTTGCGGTAGCGGCAGATCGCCTGCCTGATCGCCAGCACATGCCAATCGTCGAACGAGCGGTCGAAGGCCACTCGCTGCGCAGCGATCGCCGGGTCGGGCACGTCCGCGTGGTACGCCGAGACGAGCTTGGCCACGTCGATCAACATCGAGGCCGGGGCCGGGTTACCGGCAAGCGGATGAGTTTGAGTGGCCATGTCGTCAAACGGGTTGCGCCTTTGCCCCTTGCGAGTCGAGCCAAGCGGTGATCACCTCAAGTGCCAACCCAAAATTGCCGGCTTGACGGTGATTCTGACCCGACTCAGCCCGAGTGAACAGGCGTGCGGTCAGCGACCAGTCAACATCTCCGGCCGCGCCGCCGAACCCGTCATACCTCCTGCGGCACCGGCAGCAGGCTCCTGATTGGCCGCCCCTGACAACCTCTATCAGCTATCCTCACTCCCGTTTCCTGGAGCCCGCATGCAACAACTCGAACGCCTGCTTTTTCTTCAGGGCAATGTCTGCTTCTTCTGCCAGCACGTGGACACGGTTCAAGGGAAATCTGGCGGCCCCGTTTGTGATTGCACTTGCTAGAGTCAAGCATGGTGAGATCGTCGTCGTGAGCGAAGAGGACTTCGGTAGGAAGGAAAGCCCTCGTATTCCGGACGTGTGTCGGGCAGAGGGCATCCGGTGCTACAAGCTCGCAGACTTTATCGAGGCGCTTGGCTGGCGCTTCTAGTCGGTGAGGTGAATACAACTTGGGCTGTGCAGCCCAACTCGCTTTAAACCGCAAACTGCAACACATCTCGGCCGTGAGTAAGGTATACCTCAAGCCCCTCGCCGATGCCACACCGCCCACCCCTCGTCCCGCACTTCCAGCGACGCCTAAAGCTGTCCCGGTTACCGGTCACCCTTGCGATCTCAATCAGTGGCTCCGGTATGGGTTTGTACGCGACCAGGAATCCGCCCGCCAAGTCATGCCGGCCTCGCATCAAACAACTCCGCCGCCGGCACCCGCAGCAACTCCTGCGCCGCACTCACCGTGCCTGCCAGCCATTGATCGACATCGCTTTGCTCGACGGGGATTACGCTGCGCTTGTCCTGCTGATCGGCCGGGGACTTTGGATCGGACTTGTGCTTGCCCCAATGGCGACAATTGGCGCTCGACGGTATCTGGCCTCAATGTTTATGGCGGTGGTGCGACGAAGCCTTGTGCGTACTGGGCCACGCCGTCCGGAATGGCGACCCAGGGCAGCTTTGACTGAACCCATATATGCCGGTCAATGCCGAACCAACTTGGATCATCGAAGGTACCTGCTGCAATTGTTCGCATGCCTGGACGCAGCTCTG
>JANOUM010000875.1:0-4931 GCA_031416855.1 Rhodoferax sp.
CTTGCCTTTTGCCCTTTTTCGCCGATGAATTCGTAGTTTTCCAGGGGGGGGCAAAAGGCAAGACCTGACCCCTCGCAGATGACCCCTCGCAGATTCACCCCAGTTGTTGTTCGAGGTCGTGCAGCACCTGGTAACACGGCAACACGCTGGCCACACTGGAGTTGGGTTCGCGTCCTTCGCGGATGGCGGCGAAGAACTCCCGGTCCTGCAGTTCGATGCCATTCATCGACACGTCCACCTTCGACACGTCGATCCTGTCGTCGTTTCCGTTGAACAGGTCGTCGTAACGCGCGATGTAGGTGGCCGTGTCGCCGATATAGCGGAAGAAGGTTCCCAGTGGGCCATCGTTGTTGAAACTCAGGGACAAGGTGCAGATAGCGCCATTGGCGGCCTGGAGCTGGATGCACATGTCCATCGCGATGCCCAGCACCGGATGGATCGGACCCTGGATCGCGTTGGCCTTGACGATCGGGCTGCCGCATTGGTAAGCGAACAGGTCCACCGTGTGCGCCGCGTGGTGCCACAACAGGTGGTCTGTCCAGGAGCGCGCCTGACCGAGCGCATTCATGTTGGTGCGGCGGAAGAAATAGGTCTGCACATCCATCTGGTGGATACTGAACCGGCCGTCGGTGATCTCCTTGTGCACATACTGGTGGCTGGGGTTGAAGCGCCGGGTATGGCCACACATGGCCACCAGACCCGACGCCTTGGCCTGCGCCACGACTGCTTGCGCGCCCATCAGCGAGTCCGCCAGGGGGATTTCGACCTGAACATGCTTGCCGGCCTTGAGACAGGCGATGGTCTGGTCGGCGTGCATCTGGGTCGGCGTGCACAGGATCACCGCATCCACGTCCTTCAACGCCAGGCTGTCGGCAAGGTCCGTCGTGACGTGGCCGATGCCATATTTGGCGGCCACTTCCCGCGTTTTTCCCAGTTCGCGGCTGACCAGCGAGATCACCTCCACGCCGTCGATGTTCCTGATGCCGTCCAGGTGCTTGATGCCGAAGGCACCCGCGCCCGCCAGGGCGACTTTGAGGGTCTTTTTCATACGGATCTTCCTTCGCCTTTCGGGCTGCGCTGCTGATCTTCTTCGGGCGACCGTGCGGCAATCATGTGTTCTCCAGTATCAGATGACCACCCGCCGTGTTGGACGCCGGCACGTGATAGAAGCGGTGCGCGACGCGCGGGGCCGGGCCACCGGCCACATCGGCCATCGCCCCGCGGGCGATCAGCCACATCACCAGCTCGATGCCTTCGGAGCCGGCTTCACGCAGGTAATTGATGTGGGGCTGCGCGGCCTGCGCGGCCGGGTCGACAATCAGCCGATCCAGGAAAGCGTTGTCGAACTGCTTGTTGATCAGGCCGGCACGCGCACCCTGCAACTGGTGGCTCATGCCGCCGGTGCCCCAGATCTGCACCTTGAGCGGAGCGTCATAAGACTCCACCGCCTTGCGGATCGCCTGCCCGAGTTCAAAGCAACGCCGCCCGGACGGAACCGGGTACTGCACCACGTTGACAGCGAACGGGATCACCGGGCAGGGCCAGGCCTCTGGCTGGCCGCACAGCAGCGACAGCGGCACGGTCAGGCCGTGGTCCACGTCCATCTTGTTCACGATGGTCAGGTCAAAATCCTGCTGGATGACCGACTGCGCGATATGGGATGCCAGCTCCTGGTGGCCCTGCACCACCGGCACGGGCCGTGCGCCATAACCCTCGTCAGCCGGCTGGTAGGACGCCGCAGTGCCGATCGCAAAGGTCGGGATGATGTCGAGGCTGAAGGCCGTGGCATGGTCGTTGTAGACCAGAAAGATCACATCGGGCGGGTTGTCCTTCAGCCACTGTTTGGAGAACTCGTAGCCGGTGAAGATCGGCTGCCAGTAGGGTTCGGTCGTCTTGCCCATGTCGATGGCCGCGCCGATGGCAGGCACATGCGACGTGTAGACGCTGGCGGTGATTGTGGCCATGGCGGTTATCCCTTGTTCTTGCCTGCGGAGCCTTGCGGCTGGCGATTCGCCTGGGCGTCGCCGTCCTCACCCACGTAGCGGTTGCCATCGGCCGAGCGGCCGCCCTGGATCATCATGTTGCGGTATTCCTCTTCGGTCATGCCGGTCATGCTGCCGGCCATCTGCTGGAAGCTCTTGCCGTCAGTGGCGCCGATCTTCGCCAGGAAATAGATGTTGCCGCCCAGCGAGATCGCGCGGTTGAGGTCGCGCGCCAGCACCGCTTGCTTCTGCTCTTCGGTCATTGACCATTGGTCCAGGTAGAAGCGCTCATTGGCCTTGAAGCGGGCGCGGTTGTCGGCCTGCATGAGCGACATGCAGAACTGGTTCAAGTGGTAACCGAGGCGACTCTGTTCGGCGTCGAAAATCGTGGTGCCAGGCACATCGAGGTAGGGTTTGTAGAGGGACATGGTGGGTGGCCTAGGAGTTCCAGTACAGACGCAGGGGATTGTCCACCAACAGGCGGCGCTGCAGGTCGGCGGTGGTGGCAATGTGCGGTATGAAGTCCACCAGCAGGCCGTCGTCGGGCATGTGGTCCTTGAGGTTGGGGTGCGGCCAGTCGGTGCCCCACAACACGCGGTCGGGGAAGGTCTCGACCAGGTGCCTGGCAAAAGGCACCACATCCTGGTAAGCCTGTTGCTCACCCCTGAGCGCCCGGGGCCCGCTCACCGACAGGCGCTCGGGGCAGCTGACCTTGCTCCACACGTTGCCATGCTCGCGCATCATCTTCAGGAACAGGTCGAACTGCGGGCCGTCCACCGGTTTGCTCACATCCGGGCGGCCCATGTGGTCCACCACCACGGTGGTCGGTAGGGCGGTGAAGAAGTCGTACAACTCGGGCAGGTCCTGGGCCTCGAAATACACCACCACGTGCCAGCCCAGCGGCGCGATGCGGTTGGCAATTTCCAGCAATACCTCGCGCGGCGTGAAGTCGGCCAGGCGTTTCACAAAATTGAAGCGCGTGCCGCGCACGCCGGCAGCATGCATGGCCTGCAACTCGGAATCGGTCACGTTGCGGTGCACCGTGGCCACACCCCGCGCCCTGCCCCCGGAATGCAGCAGCGCGTCCACGAGCGCCCGGTTGTCGCTGCCATGGCAGGTGGCCTGCACGATCACGTTCTTGTCGAAACCCAGGTGGTCACGCAATGCGAACAGTTGCTCCTTGGACGCGTCGCAGGGCGTGTACTTGCGCTCGGGAGCATACGGAAACTGCGCACCGGGGCCGAACACATGGCAATGCGCATCCACCGCGCCGGGCGGCAACCGGAATCGGGGCTTGCTCGGGCCGGTGTACCAGTCGAGCCAGCCGGCCGTCTTGGTGAATACGGGGGTTTGGGTGGTTTCCATGGTGCTCAGTCGATGTATGTCAGGCCGGCTTTTGCCAGCGGGCCGCGCATGTTGTACATGTCCAGGCCCAGCACACCGTCGGCCAGTTTGGCGCGTTTCTCCGACTCGTTGGCCTCGCGCGCAGCGGCGGCGTCGGCGACCTGTTGCGCCATCGCCGCCGGCACCACCACCACCCCGTCGTCGTCGGCAATCACCACGTCGCCTGGGTTGACCAGCGCGCCGGCACACACCACCGGGATGTTGACCGAACCCAGCGTGGCCTTGATGGTGCCCTTGGCGTGCACCGCCTTCGAAAAAACCGGAAATTTCATGGCGGACAGGTCCGTTACGTCGCGCACGCCACCATCGATCACCAGACCCACGGCGCCGCGCGCACGGAACGATGTCGCCAGCAGGTCGCCGAAGAATCCATCGGCGTTGTCCGACGTGACGGCCGCCAGCACCACGTCGCCGGGCTGGAGCTGCTCGGCGGCCACATGCATCATCCAGTTGTCGCCGGGGTGCAGCAACACGGTCACGGCGCTGCCGCACAACCGTGCGCCGGGATAGATCGGGCGCATGTAGGGCTTCATCAGGCCAACACGTCCCATCGCCTCGTGGATGGTGGCAACGCCGAACCTGGACAACTGGTCCACGGCTGTCTTGTCGGCACGCACGATGTTGCGCTTGACGATGCCCAGGGTGTTCAAGGGGATGCTCATGCTCATTGGCCTTTCAGTTTCAAGGCGGCGTCCAGCCGCGGGAACACGCGCCGCGCATTGGCCTCGAAGATCTGGAAGCGGTCGGCCTCGCTCAAGAGCTTGGACGCCTGGATATAGCGCTTGGTGTCGTCGTAGTAGTTGCCGGTCTCGGGGTCGATGCCACGCACGGCACCGATCATCTCGGAGGCGAACAACACGTTCTTGACCGGGATCACCGTGTTGAGCAGGTCGATGCCAGGCTGGTGGTAGACACAGGTGTCGAAGTAGATGTTGTTCAGCAAGTGCTCGGACAACAGCGGCTTCTTGAGCTCCTGCGCCAGGCCCCGGAACCGGCCCCAGTGGTAGGGCACCGCGCCACCGCCATGCGGGATCAGGAACCGCAGCGTCGGAAACTCCTTGAACAGGTCGGAGGTCAGGCACTGCATGAAGGCCGTGGTGTCGGCGTTCAGGTAGTGCGCGCCGGTGGTGTGGAAACACGGGTTGCAGCTGGTGGACACATGGATCATGGCCGGGATGTCGTGCTCGACCATCTTCTCGTAGATCGGGAACCAGTGCTTGTCGCTCAGCGGCGGGGAGGTCCAGTGGCCGCCGCTCGGGTCCGGGTTCAGGTTAATGCCGACGTTGCCGTATTCCTTGACGCACTTCTCCAGCTCGGGGATGCAACTCGCCGGGTCCACACCGGGCGACTGCGGCAACATGGCGGCGCCGATGAAGTTGTCGGGGAACAGCTGCGAGACGCGGTAACACAGCTCGTTGCAGATCGCGGCCCACGTGGACGACACGTTGAAGTCGCCGATGTGGTGCGCCATGAAACTGGCGCGCGGCGAAAAGATGGTGAGGTCGGAGCCGCGCTCGCGCATCAGCCTGAGCTGGTTGGTCTCGA
>JANOUM010000876.1:0-2398 GCA_031416855.1 Rhodoferax sp.
CCGGTCTGGGCCGACGGTGCCTGGGCGGTCGAGGCGAACACACCTGGCGGCGCGCTGCGCTTCGGGCTGCATATTGCCGGAGTGCACAACGTCAGGAACGCACTGGCGGCGGCCACCTGCGCGCTGGCCATCGGCGTACCACTCAAAAATATCCAACGCGGACTCGAATCGTTCGAGCCGGTCAAGGGACGTTCACGTGCACTGGAGATCACCATGGGACAGGCCACGATCACGCTGATCGACGACAGCTACAACGCCAACCCGGACTCGGTCAGCGCCGCGCTCGACCTGCTGGCCACCCTGCCGGCACCCCGGCTGCTGGTGCTGGGCGACATGGGCGAGGTCGGGCACGAGGGAGAACATTTGCACGCCCAGGCCGGCACGCTGGCGCACCAGCTCGGTATCGAACGCTTGTTCACACACGGCCCACTGTCATCCGCTGCTGCCCAGCAGGTGTCCGGAGCCCGCCATTTTGAAGACATGCCGGCGCTGATCGCGGCCGTGCTGGAGGAATTGCCCGCCACCGCATCGGTGCTGGTCAAGGGATCGCGTTTCATGCGCATGGAACGGGTCGTCGAGGCGATCACCCACCATGCACAGGACCCCATCGGACACACCCATGCCACCTGATACCGCCCACCAGGACCACCGATGCTGCTAAGTCTCGCCCAGTGGCTGCAAACCCTGTCACCCGAGTTCGGGTTCTTCCGGGTGTTCCAGTACCTGACCTTCCGTGCCGTCATGGCCGCCATGACGGCCCTGCTGATCGGCCTGTTCGCGGGCCCGGCGGTGATCCGCCGGCTCACGCAACTCAAGATCGGTCAGCCGGTGCGCGGCTACGGCATGGAGTCGCACCTGAGCAAGACCGGCACACCGACCATGGGCGGCGTGCTGATCCTGCTGTGCATCGCCACGTCGACCCTGCTGTGGTTCGACCTGTCCAACCGTTTCGTCTGGATCGTGCTGGTGGTGACCCTGGGTTTTGGCGCCATCGGCTGGGTCGACGACTGGCGCAAGGTGGTGAACAAGGATCCCGAGGGCATGCGCTCGCGGGAAAAATACTTCTGGCAATCGGTGATCGGCCTGGTCGCCGCGCTGTACCTGGTGTTCAGCATCTCCGAGAACTCCAACCTGCGGGTGCTGGAACTGTTCTTCAAATGGGTGCAATCGGGCTTCGACCTCAACCTGCCACCCAAAGCCGGGCTGCTGCTGCCGTTTTTCAAGGAAGTCAGCTACCCGCTGGGTGTGTGGGGGTTTGTCCTGCTGACCTACCTGGTCATCGTCGGCTCCAGCAACGCCGTCAACCTGACCGACGGGCTGGACGGACTGGCCATCATGCCGGTGGTGATGGTGGGGTCGGCGCTGGGCGTATTTGCCTACGTGACCGGCAGCGCGGTATTTTCGCGCTACCTGTTCTTCCCCCATATCCCGGGATCGGGCGAGTTGCTGATCTTCTGCTCGGCCATGGCCGGTGCCGGGCTGGCCTTCCTGTGGTTCAACACCCATCCGGCCCAGGTGTTCATGGGCGACGTGGGCGCGCTGGCTCTGGGCGCCGCCCTGGGCACCATCGCCGTGATCGTGCGCCAGGAGATCGTGCTCGCCATCATGGGCGGCATCTTCGTGGCCGAGGCGCTGTCAGTGATGGTGCAGGTGAGTTATTTCAAGTACACGCGGCGCAAGTTCGGCGAGGGTCGGCGCTTTTTCCGCATGGCACCGCTGCACCACCACTTTGAAAAGACCGGCTGGAAGGAGACCCAGGTGGTGGTGCGTTTCTGGATCATCACCATGTTGTTGTGCCTGGTGGGGCTGTCCACCCTGAAGCTGCGTTGACACCCATGGCAGACACCCGTCCCTCCCTGTCCTCCCCCTTCCTGCAGGACCGCGCCGTGCTCGTCCTGGGGCTGGGCGCGTCCGGGCTGGCGATGGCGCGCTGGTGCGTGCGTGCCGGCGCCCGGGTGACCGTGGCGGACTCGCGCCACTCGCCGCCGCAACTGGCCGCCCTGCAGCAGGACCTGCGGACGGTGCGCTTCATCAGCGGTAGTCTTGACGCGGCGCTGCTGCACGACACCGCCGCCAGTTTGGTCGTCAAGAGCCCGGGCCTCGCACCGGAGCCGCTGGCAGCGCTGCGCGCAGCCGCGCAGGCGGCCGGCGTCCCGCTTACCGGCGAACTCGGCCTGTTCGCGCAGGCCCTGCGCGAATTGCAACACAGCCGCGCCTACCAGCCGAAGGTGCTGGCCATCACCGGCACCAACGGCAAGACCACCGTCACCGCGCTGACCGGGCAACTCGTGGCCCGTGGTGGCAAATCGGTGGCCGTCGCCGGCAACATCGGCCCGACCCTGCTCGACACGCTGGCCGCTCACCTGGATGCCGGCACACTGCCCGAAGTCTGGGTGCT
>JANOUM010000877.1:0-3414 GCA_031416855.1 Rhodoferax sp.
TGGATATGGATGTCCTTCTTCTCGAACACCTCGTCCTTGATTCCCAGGCGTGCCGATCGGCTGCGCACGACGGTGCGTGCTGCCTCGACCGACTCCTTCATGACGTCGCCCAGGGAGCCCGTACGCGTGATCACCCCCTTACCAGGCATCAACGCGGCTTCTATGGTCAGCAGGTCGCCGCCGACTTCCGTCCAGGCCAGGCCTACCACCTGCCCGACCTGGTTCTGGCCTTCGGCCCGGCCGTAGGTGTATTTGCGCACGCCCAGGAAGTCGTTGAGGTTGTCCTCCGACACCACCACCTGCGCCACCATCTTCTTGAGCTGCAGGCCCTTGACAACCTTGCGGCAGATCTTCGACAACTCGCGTTCCAGCGAGCGCACGCCGGCTTCACGGGTGTAGTAGCGCACGATGTCACGCACCGCGCCCTCGGTGATGCTCAACTCGGCATCCTTCACGCCGTTGTTCTTGAGCTGCTTGGGCAACAGGTACTTGATCGCGATATTGGTCTTCTCGTCCTCCGTGTAGCCGGACAGGCGAATGACCTCCATCCGGTCGAGCAGTGCCGGCGGGATGTTCATCGAGTTGGATGTGGCGACGAACATCACATCGCTCAGATCAAAATCAACCTCAACATAGTGGTCACCGAACTTGTGGTTCTGCTCCGGGTCCAGCACCTCCAGCAAGGCACTCGACGGGTCACCCCGGAAGTCAGTGCCGAGCTTGTCGATTTCGTCCAGCAGGAACAACGGGTTGCGGGTGCCGACCTTGGACAGGCTCTGCAGCACCTTGCCGGGCATGGCACCGATGTAGGTACGGCGGTGACCACGGATCTCGGCTTCATCCCGCATCCCGCCCAGCGCCACACGCACGTATTTGCGCCCGGTAGCCTTGGCGATCGACTGGCCCAGTGATGTCTTGCCAACGCCCGGGGGCCCAACCAGGCACAGGATCGGTGCCTTGACCTTGTCGACGCGCTGCTGGACAGCAAGGTATTCCAGGATCCGGTCCTTGACTTTGTCCAGGCCGAAGTGGTCTTCATTCAGCACGTTTTCGGCATTGCCCAGGTTATGCTTGATCTTGGTCTTGGCCGCCCACGGCAGGCCGGCCAGCACGTCGATGTAGTTGCGCACCACAGCCGCTTCGGCGGACATCGGCGACATCAGCTTAAGCTTCTTGAGTTCCCCTTCAGCCTTCTTCAAGGCGTCCTTGGGCATCTTCGCGGCCTTGATCTTTTTCTCGATTTCATCGATATCGGCGCCATCCTCACCCTCGCCGAGTTCCTTCTGGATCGCCTTGACCTGCTCGTTGAGGTAGAAGTCGCGCTGGTTCTTTTCCATCTGGCGCTTGACGCGACCGCGGATCTTCTTATCGACGTTAAGAATGTCGACTTCACGTTCAATCTGCTAGTACAGGTGCTCCAGCCGCTCCTTGACGCCGGCCAAGCTCAGGACGGCTTGCTTGTTGTCAAGTTTCAGCGGCAGGTGGGCGGCGATGGTGTCGGCCAGACGGCCGGCGTCGTCGATGCTGGAAATGGAGGTCAGGATCTCGGGTGGGATCTTCTTGTTGAGCTTGACGTACTGGTCGAACTGCTGCATGACCGCACGGCGCAAGGCCTCGATCTCGCTGGCCTTCCCATGCCGGGCAGTCAGGCCTTCGGCGACCGGATCGACCGGTTCGACCGGGGTCACGTTGGCGGTGAAGTAGGCTTCGCCCTCCTCGATCTTGTTCACCAGCGCACGTTGATGTCCCTCCACCAGCACCTTGACCGTACCGTCGGGCAGTTTCAGCATCTGGAGGATCGTGGACACGCAGCCCACATCGAACATATCGGACACCAGCGGATCATCCTTGGCCGCCGCTTTTTGCGCGACCAGCATGATGCGGCGCTCCGACTCCATCGCGGCTTCCAAGGCCTTGATGCTCTTGGGCCGGCCGACAAACAGCGGTATCACCATGTGCGGAAACACCACTACGTCTCGCAGGGGCAGCAGTGGCAGATCCAGTGGGGTGGCAGGGAGAAGTGTGGAACCAGACATAGAGAACCCTTTTCGTTACCATCTCAAGATGGATGGCATGGCGGGAATTTCAACCCGAACCTGAATTATCGACGCCGCCGGCAAGGAGTCGCCGCGAATAGGAGCACTTTTGACCGCCAGTTGCACCGGCGCAAAAAAAATTCGCTCAGGCCTTCTTCGCCAGTTCCCGATAGACCAGCAATGGCCGCTTGTTTTCGTCGATAGTGGACTCGTCCACGACGACCTTGTCGACATTCGCAGCGTTCGGCAGTTCGAACATGGTGTCGATCAGGGACTGCTCCAAAATGGAGCGCAAGCCGCGCGCACCGGTCTTGCGGGCCAGCGCCTTCTTGGCGATTGCCTTGAGCGCCGAGGGCCGGATCTCGAGGTCGACACCTTCCATGGAAAAAAGCTTGGCGTATTGCTTGACCAGCGCGTTCTTGGGCTCGACCAGAATCTGCACCAATGCGTCTTCGCTCAGCTCGGCCAGGGTCGCTACCACCGGCATGCGGCCGACCAACTCGGGGATCAGGCCGAACTTGATCAGGTCTTCCGGCTCGACGTCCTTGAACACCTCGGTCAGGCTGCGCTGCGCCTTGCTCTTCACTGCGGCCCCGAAACCGATGCCCGACGCCTCGGTGCGGTTGTCGATGACTTTCTCCAGGCCGGAAAAGGCACCACCGCAGATGAACAGGATATTGGTGGTGTCGATCTGCACGAAATCCTGGTTCGGATGCTTGCGGCCACCCTGGGGAGGCACGCTGGCCATGGTGCCTTCGATGAGCTTGAGCAGTGCCTGCTGCACGCCTTCGCCCGACACATCGCGGGTGATGGACGGGTTGTCCGACTTGCGCGAGATCTTGTCGATTTCGTCGATGTAGACGATGCCGCGCTGGGCGCGCTCCACCTCGTAGTTGCAGCTCTGCAGCAATTTCAGCACGATGTTTTCAACGTCCTCGCCGACGTAGCCGGCTTCCGTCAGGGTGGTGGCGTCTGCCATCACGAACGGAACATCGAGCATGCGCGCCAGGGTTTGTGCCAGCAGGGTCTTTCCAGAACCGGTGGGGCCGATCAGCAGGATGTTGCTCTTGGCCAGTTCGACATCGTCCTTCTTGGCTTTTTCTTTGTGGCGCAGGCGCTTGTAATGGTTGTACACCGCCACTGCCAGGGTGCGTTTGGCCGGCTCCTGGCCGATCACGTAGTTGTCCAGGTTGGCCTTGATCTCGGCCGGTGTCGGCAACTCGCCACGCCCGTCTTTGGACACGGTGCTCGCGGGCAACTCGTCACGAATGATTTCGTTGCACAACTCGATGCATTCGTCGCAGACGAAAACCGACGGACCCGCAATCAGCTTCTTCACCTCGTGCTGGCTCTTGCCGCAAAAAGAGCAGTACAGGGT